>JAOPJY010000004.1 GCA_025517425.1 Halobacteria archaeon AArc-dxtr1
CCCGGTAGTGAGCGCGATTCACCGGTCGAGCGGAGCGAGACCGGCTTTTTGGCATCAACGGGTTTTGCCGGGGGTTGAGGCTGGCGCCAAAGGCGCCAGCCGATGCCCCCGGTAAAAGAGGTTGCTGCACTGGCCGGTGGCCCGTGGTTTGGATGCAGCCGTACAGCCGGTTCTCTAACACCTGAATCGGCCCTGCTATTCGGGGTCGGCACTCGTTTGGTCGCGCGAAGCGCGGCGAGTTTTCCGACCGAACTTACAACCCGGCGACGTCTTCGATCGCGTCGGTCAACTCTTTGATCGACTCGACGTCGTGTTCGCCCATGTGGCCGATACGGAACGTCTCCTCGCCGAGTTGCGAGCCGTAGCCGTTCGAGAAGACCATGTCGTACTCCTCGCTGACGGCGTCGATCGTCTCGGCGACGTCGATTCCCTGCGTGTTCTCGATGCAGGCGACCGTCTGGGACTCGTAGCCTTCCTCGGGGAACATCGCGAAGTGCTCGTCGGCCCACTCGTGGACGTATGCCATCATCTCCCGGTGGCGCTCGTCGCGGGCCTCGTGGCTCTCTTCTAACATGTGTTTCATCTGCTTGCGGTAGGCGAGCATGATCGGGATCGCAGGCGTGGAGTGGGTCTGGCCCTTCCGGTCGTAGTAGTCGAGACAGCGCTGGAAGCCGCCGTACCACGACGCGGAGTCGGTCTCCAGTTCGCGGTCGTAGGCCTCATCGCTGACGACGCAGACGGCGAGGCCGGGCGGCATGGCGAATGCCTTCTGGGTCGACGTGAAGATGACGTCGATGTTGTGCTCGTCGATGTCGACGTAATCTCCGCCCAGCGCGGAGACCGCGTCGACGACGAAGTAGGTGTCCGGATACTCGGCGACGACGTCACCGATCTCTTCGATCGGATTCCGGACGCCGGTGGAGCTTTCGTTCATCACGGTCGCGACCACGTCGTAGTCGGTGTCGCTTTCCTCGAGTTCTGCGCGGATGTCTTCGGGCTTGATCGCCTGGCCCCACTCGTACTCGAGGCGGTCGACGGTTTTGCCGAGGCGTTCGGCGACGTTGGCGTGGCGCTCGCTGAAGCTGCCACAGGTCGGCACGAGGATGTTCTCGTCGACGAGGTTGAGCGTCGATGCCTCCCAGAACTCCGTTCCCGACCCCGTGAGGATGATCACGTCGTTGTCGGTACCGAGGAACTCCTTCGTATCCTCGACGATGGTCGTGTAGAGGTCAGTCATCCGGTCCATCCGGTGGCCGAACATCGGCTGGCTCATCTCCGCGATGACGTCCTCGCGTACCTCCGTCGGACCCGGAATGTACAGCGTCTGCTCGGGGTAGTCGTCTCTGTATTCGCGTTTTTCGGTCACGGAAACCACCTGATACCGGTCACTGGGTGGCGAGACGGTATGGTACTTTTGATGCCCGTATCGGCCCGGTGGTCGGCCCGCTGATTCCAGCGGTGTTGCAACTCCGATCTGGTGTTTGTCTCAAAGAAGACAGTCCAAAAACCGCTTTGAATCCGTTATTCGAGTTGGATGTCGCCCTGCATCTGGCCGTGCGGGTAGCAACGGTAGTAGGCCATGTCGCTGCTGGCCTCGAACTCGAGGAAGTCACCGTCGTCGTCGGGGTCCGTAATGACCTCTTCTTCGTCGCCGTACAGGTAGTAGTCGTCGACGAGGTCTTCGTTCTCGTCCCAGATGATGACGTTGTGGCCGCTGCCGTCTCCCTGCGTCCAGCCGATCTCGTAGGTTTCACCCTCCTCTAAGACCAGCGTTGGGTTCGTCTCGCCAGCGATCGATTCGGGCTCGAGGCCCTCCCAGCCGCTGGTGATCCCTTCGAGCAGGATCTGCTCTCCGGGCTCGATCGCTTCGGCCTCGTCGCCGTTGTCGTCGTCGCCGTTACCGTCGTCGTCGCCGTTGTCGTCACCACAGCCCGCAACGAGGGCGGTCGCCGCCGTCGCGCCCGTAACCTTCATAACGGTTCGTCGTGAGAACGTACTCTCTCGTGCCATCACGTTACGCTTCGTACTGCATACATAAAAACCAATTCCCTCTCTCGTGGCAGAGTTACGTGTTCACATACCACTCTTCCTTCGGATCTTTTCAAAATGGCTTGCTACTTCGAAACAAATACCGTGGACAATAGCGCCCTCACCGAGATCCGTCGCTCGCTCGCTCACTCGTCGTCGAGTGATCGCCGATCGACAGTTGCAGGAACGCCGGCACTGCCACGATCGCGATCGCGATTTCGAGGCCACCGACGACGAGGAAGGCGAGGCCGTAGCCGTAGGTGCTCGCGACGGTTCCACCGATCAGGAAGCCCCCGAGAAATCCCAGGCTTCCCGCGAGGTTGAACCCACCCATCGCCACCCCACGCTCGCTGTCGGCCGCCAGGTCGGTCACCAGTGCCATCGTCGCAGGCGAGACCAGCGCTCCCAGTACGCCGACAGCGACCATCGCGGCTGCAGCCAGCGCGACGGTCGGCGCGGCGCCGACAGCGAGGATGCCGCCGCCGTAGCAGACTGAGCCGATGACGATCGGGACCGTCCGACCGACTCGATCCGAGAGCGCACCCATGGGGTACTGGAGGAGGGCAAAGGGGGCGAAAAAGCACGCCAGCAACAGCCCCGTCGTGGCCGGATCGAGGCCGAACGTGTCCTGGAAATATAACGTCCCGACGAGAGCAAAAAAGCCCGCAGTGAGCCGGTCGACGAAGCCAAAGGCGTAGGGGATCGAGAGGGCAGGGCGCCGTCTGACGCCGCGCAACACCGCCCGGGCGGTCCCGCGACTCTCGGGTGCTCGGTCGGGTACCAGCGCCACCAGCGCGCCGATGGCAACGAGCAGCCCCGCGGCGACAATCAGGGGTGCGATGGGGTCGACCTCGGTCAGCTGGCCGCCCATCGGTGCGCCGAGGGCTGCCCCGAGCCCGATCGCGATCCCTGCTGCACCCATATTCCGACCGTGTCCTCCCTCTAGATCCATCAGCATCGTAATCGTCAGGGAAAATGCGCCGATCGTCATTGCCCCCTGGAAGAACCGTAGCACGAGCACACCTTCGAAGGGAATCGTCCCGATCGCGGGAACTGCCGCCAGCGCGAGATAGCCCGCCGCACCCGCCAGCGCACCGCCGACGATGAACGGCGTCCGCCGACCCACCGCGTCGCTGGCGAGTCCCCAGAGGCCGACGACGGCGACGTAGCCGGCGAACTCGGCGACCAGGAACCACATGCTCGCATCGAGTGCGGTCGCCGCCAGCGACGCGCCCGCCTCAACGTCCGCCCCGAGCACGTCGACCAGCGTCGCGACGCCCGGATAGAGTAGCAACTGCGAGAACAGCACGGAGAAGACCACCGCCGCGAGGATGATTCGGTCTCGCGCGTTCGTGTTCACGCGCCGTCGGTACGGTCCCCGACCCTTTAGGGATTCCAATTTCACCGTCGTCGATTCTGGATCGATGGTCCGGTCGTCGTCGATTCTGAACCAATAGTCCACTTGCGGGCTCGATACCGCCGAGAAGATTGTGTTCGGGGCGTTCGAGTCGGTGTTTGGGTTGTCGTGACATGACGTGCGGAATTTGCCGTTACTGCCACGCATAAGACCTCGTAGGAGTATGCGTACTAAACATGAACGACGACGCGAGCGACGGGACCGACGCGGCCGAGTCGCGGTGTCGATTCGGCACGCGCAGCGTACACGCCGGACAGTCACCCGACCCCGAGACGGGTGCGATGGCTCCTGCGATCTACCAGACAACCTCCTACGCCTTCGACGATGCCGATACCGCAGCCGACCTCTACGCTCTGGAGCGCGAGGGGCACATCTACTCACGGATCTCGAATCCGACGGTCCGGACCCTCGAGGACCGACTCGCCTCGCTCGCGGGCGCCTCGGGCGCCGTCGCGACCGCCGCCGGGATGGGCGCGCTCGACTCCATCGTCCTCGTCCTGGCCGAAGCCGGCGACAACGTCGTCGTCTCGACGGATACCTACGGCGGCTCTACTGCCTACTTCTCGAAGACCGCCTCCCGACGCGACATCGAGGCCCGGTTCGTCCCGACACTCGAGTACGACGCCTACGAGGAGGCGATCGACGAGGACACCGCCTTCGTCCACGTCGAGACGATCGGAAACCCCTCGCTGGTCACGCCCGACTTCGACCGCCTCGCGGAGATTGCCCACGAGAACGGCGTTCCCCTCGTCGTGGACAACACGTTCGCGACGCCCGCGCTGTGTCGCCCGCTAGAACACGGCGCCGACGTCGTCTGGGAGTCGACGACGAAGTGGCTCCACGGCTCCGGGACGACCGTCGGCGGGGTCGTCTTAGATGGCGGGGAGTTCCCATGGGGTGAACACGGCTACGACGAAATCGCCGGCCAGAACCACGCCTACCACGACGTCGACTTCTCGCGTGACTTCGCCGACGCGCCACTGGCCGCGGCCGTCCGATACCGGTCCGTCCGTAGTCTCGGCAACCAGCAGTCACCGTTCGACGCCTGGCAGACCCTCCAGGGGCTCGAAACGCTGCCCCTGCGGATGGAGAAACACTGCGAGAACGCCGCCATCGTCGCTGACTACCTCGCGAATCATGAGGACGTTGCCTGGGTTACGCACCCGGGACTCGAAGAGCACCCGACCCACGAAACCGCCTCCCGCTATCTCGCAGACTACGGCGGCATGATCGCGTTCGGTCTGGAAGGTGGCTACGAGGCCGGCAAGCGCTTCTGTGAGTCCGTCGAGGTCGCCCAGTTTCTCGCCAACATCGGCGACGCGAAGACGCTCGTCATCCACCCCGCGAGTACCACCCACGGCCAGCTTACCCCCGAGGAACAGGAGGAAGCCGGCGTCACGGCTGATCTGATCCGGCTCTCGGTCGGCATCGAGGATCCTGCCGACATCCTCGCGGATCTCGAGCAGGCGATCGAGGCGGCGTCGTAGTTGCACTTGCCGACGCACTCGCCGTCGCCGTCCTCGGCGACCGACTCACCACCACGGTTCGAGGAGGTCCTGCGAGCTGTTTGCCGCGAGGAGCCCGCCGACGACGAGCACCGCGAGCGCCGCCGTCAGCGGGGTGAACAGCCCGACCACCGCGACCGGGATCGCAATCGCGTTGAACGCGAGGGCCAGCCGGGTGTTCCGGACGAGTCGCCGACGGGCGGCGTCCGCGAGGTCGAACGCCGTCTCCACCGCGGCGAGGTCGTCATCGGCGATCACGAGATCTGCCGCGTCGGCCGCGAGCGCGGTTGCGCTTCCGAGCGAGATGCCGAGATCCGCCGCGGCCAGCGCCGGGGCGTCGTTGGTCCCGTCGCCGACCATCGCGACCCGTCGGTTCGCGCTGAGTCGCTCGATCGCGGCCGTCTTCCCGGCGGGCGGGACCGAAGTGAACGCGTGGCTCACCACCGGGTGGCGGGCGAAGCGCTCGGTGGCCGCCTCGTCGTCGCCGGTCAGCACCACGACGTCGATCCCCCGCTCGCCCAGCCGCTCCAGGCTCTCCGCCCAGCCCGCTCGCGGCTCGTCGCCAACGACGATCACGCCCGCCGCAGTCCCGTCGCGACCGACGACGACGGGCAGTTGTCCGGCCTTGCGGGCCGCGGCCGCCTGCCCTCGGACATCCGCAGGTACCGTCCACCCCCGCTCGTCGAAGAGTGACGCCGCGCCGACCAGGACCGTCGAGCCGTCGACGATACCCTCGACGCCCGTTGCGAAACTCCGAAACTCGCTCACCGAGCCGGCATACTCGCGGGGTTCGCCGCCGTCCGTTCGGAACTCCTCGTCGTCGGCAGCGAACGCGGCCGCGATGGCCTTCGCAGCGGGGTGGGCCGCCCGGCGCTCGAGTGCCCCAGCCTCTCGCAGCAGGGCCGCGGGCGCGTCGGCTTCGAGCACCTCCATCGTCCCCGTAGTTAGGGTTCCGGTCTTGTCGAATACCACGACGTCGACCGCACGCAGGCGCCTGAAGACGGTCTCGTCGAAGACGACGACGCCGTGCTTGAGCGCGCTTTCGAGACTCGTCGCGACCGACAGCGGTGTCGCCAGCCCGATCGCCCACGGGCAGCCCACGAGAAGTGCCGTCCCGAGCACCGCAACGGTGCCGATCGGTCCGGCACCGAGGGCGAGCGCCGCCGCGCCGGCGAGAAGCGCGGCGCCGACGACGACCGGAACGAGCCGCGCGGCGACCGCATCAGCGCGGCGCCTGACGCCGTGGTCGGCGCTCTGAAGTCGCCAGACGGCGTCTCGGAGTCGGTCGAGACTGCTCGTCGCCTCTTCTCCGGTACGGACGACGGCGGCGCCGCCGACGACGATCGCGCCGCCGACGAGTTCGTCGCCCGCTCGCTTCTCGACCGGGAGGGACTCGCCCGTGACGACCGCCTCCTCGACCGTACACCGTCCCTCGTCGAGCCGGCCATCGACCGGGATCCGCTCGCCACGGCGGACGAGCACCCGATCGCCCGGTGACACCGCCTCGACCGGGACCTCGGCCGTCGTCCCGTCCGGCTCGTAGACGCGCGCGCTGTCGACCTGTGAGACGGTGAGGTCCGTGAGTCGACCCAGAGCCCGCCGCTTGACAGCCGCCTCGTAGAACATCGCGCCGGTCACGGTGGCGGCGACGACTACCGTCAGGTCGAAGTAGACGTCCGTCCGGCCGGCCAGCACGGCGATCGTGCTGTAGGCGAAGGCAGTGACCACCGTGATCGAGACGAGCAGGTCCACGTTCGGACGGCGCATCTTCAGCCCAACGTAGGCGCCCCGCAGCACCGGCATACCGGTGAAAAACAACACCACGGCGGTCACGACGAAGTAGACACGAAGGAAGAACAGTCCGCTCTCCCCCTCCGTCCCGAACGCGGCCTCGAACGGATCCAGGGCAGCGATATCGACGAGGGCGGCAAGCTGGGAAGGGTACACCAACGTGACGTACGGGACGAGCAGGAACGTGCCAAAGAGCACCCCGGCGGCGTAGCGCATCCCGAGGGTCTCGTCGGTCCGTCGCTTTCGCACCCCCGACACCTCGCGCGCCCGGTTCGTGGCTCCCCCGCCGCCCGAGGAGTCTCTGCTCGCCCGCTTCCGGAGGTACGCCGTGTACCCCAGCGTGCTCAGCGCGTCGCGCAGCTCCCTCGGCGAGACTTGGTCGGGATCGTGTTCGATCCGGATCGTCTCCGAGACGTAACTCGCCTCGGCATCGGCGACGCCCGAGATCGCCGCGGCGACCGCCTCCAGGAACGCCTCGCACGTCGGGGAGTGCATCCCGTCGATTCGAAGGTACGTGGTTTCCGGCTTGTCGGTTGACTGTTCGTTGCGACCGCCCCCGGAGGCGTGCACGGTCTTGGGGCTTCTCGCATCGCTCGCGTCCCCGGTAGCAGGGTCGGCGAGTGCATCGTCGACGTCCCGACACCCACTGCTACAGTAGCCGCCGTCGACGGGGTCGGTCGGGATCGGTCGGCCACAGAGGACACACCGGCTGCGGTCTACGGGATCGGTAGACAGCGTCGATCACCACCGACGCTCGATCTCCCGTCGCTTCCACGGAATCTCGCGGGCGCGATCGGTGGTGTGGGTGCCGTCGGCGAACCGGCCGGACGCTGCTCCGTCTTTCACCGAGCGAGACTCGGTCGATCCCGGCAGTCGGGACTCCATCGGCGAAAATTCGGGGTCGACGACAATAAACGCCGCCCCGAATGCCTGCTCCCGACGCCTGCCGGGGAGCGGTCGAAGAGAGCGAATCTTGCCGTAACTGTGGGTTATTAGTCCACTCGAGAATATGCATGTCATACATGAATTGGGACGGAACGTCAGCGCCGGGGTGTGGGCCGAGCGCGCGCTTTGTGCCCCCGATGGTACGGAGGTGGGCGCTGTGACGACCCGAAACACCGTCGACCTCGGCCACTTTCAGTTCCTCTGTGGCGAGTCGATCCCAACTCTCGAGGTCGCTTACGAGACCTACGGCGAGTTCACGGGCGACAACGCCGTCTTGCTCTGTCACGCGCTCACCGGGAGCGCCCACGCGGCTCGCCGCCCCGACGCTGGCGGCGAGACTGCGGGCCAGGCCCGCGCCTGGTGGGGTGACCTCGTCGGGCCCGGGAAGGCGATCGACACCACCGAGTACTTCGTCGTCTGTGCGAACGCGCCGGGCTCGTGTTACGGCACGACTGGTCCGTCGAGCACGAACCCCGAAACAGGCGAGCCCTACGGGACCGACTTCCCGCCGGTCACCGTCGGCGACTGGACGCGCTCGCAGCGGCTCCTCCTCGACGAACTCGGCGTCGGCCGTCTCCACGCCGTCGTCGGCGGTAGCGTCGGCGGCATGAACGTCTTAGATTGGCTCCGGCGGTATCCCGACGACGTCGACCGCGCTGCCGCTGTCGCCGCGGCCGCCCGCCTCGACGCTCAGTGTCTCGCTCTTGACACCGTCGCCCGGCGGGCGATCACGTCCGATCCGAACTGGAACGGCGGCCACTACTACGGCTCGTCGGACGAGTCCGATGGTGGTTCCGGGCCCGAAGCCGGCCTCGCCCGCGCCCGCCAGATCGGCCACATTATGTACCTCTCGAAGGCGTCGATGACCCGCAAGTTCGGCCGCCGGTCGGCCGGCCGGGAAGCCGGTCGGTCGTCGCCGCCGGACGACGCGGCCGCTTTCTTCCCGTATCGGGAGGTCGAGTCCTACCTCGACTATCAGGCCGAGAAGTTCACCGACCGCTTCGACGCCAACAGCTACCTCTACATGACCCGTGCGATGGACGACTTCGACCTCTCGGCGGGCTACGAGTCAGACGCCGACGCGCTCGCGGCCTTCGAGGGCGAACTACTCGCCATCTCCTTTACCGGCGACTGGCACTTCACCGTCGAGCAGTCAGAGCACCTCGCGGAAGCCTGCCGCGAGGCCGGCGTCGACGTCGCCCACCACGTGATCGACTCCGACCACGGCCACGACGCCTTCCTCGTCGAACCGGAGAAGGTCGGGCCGCCGCTGTCGGCGCTGCTCGCCGACGGTCTCGAGGGCCGGTCGATCACCGATACCGTCGAGGACGAGATCGAATCGAGTTCGTTCGCGCCGGTGCACACGAGTCTGTTCTCGGAGTGACTGTTCGTCACCCCTCTCAAACAGTACAGTATGCTTCAACACCTCAGTTCTAATGTAAAACATATGTATGAAATACTTTACCGAAAAGAATAAAACACACCTCTTTGACGTATCAGTGATGCCTGAAAGCACTCAGCGCGGACAACAGGGGGAATCACAGGTTCAACGGTACGACGAGAGACAAGTAGAACAACAGCGCTCGTTGCCAGTTAAGCAGGGGGCCGCCTTCGGGGCAGTTGCAGCGGTTGCAACGTATTTAGCACATCTGCTCTTGACGATTGTTGCGACGGCACAGGCGTCACCTACACCCGAT
Organism: Halobacteria archaeon AArc-dxtr1; assembly: GCA_025517425.1. Lineage (NCBI taxonomy): Archaea > Methanobacteriati > Methanobacteriota > Halobacteria > Halobacteria archaeon AArc-dxtr1. The sequence continues at coordinate 9,384 of JAOPJY010000004.1, forward strand.
TCCGACGGCAATCCCGTCAGCCTGGTCGCTTCCTGGGAGGCTGCCGGCTGGAGTTATCTCTCGACGTTCGGTGTTGGGTTCGGGGCCGACGGCGAGACCGCGACGGTTGGTGATGCGCCCAACCACGCCGCAGCGTTCGCTGCGCCACCTATTTCGTTGGGTACGCTGGTCCTGTTCACCGTCTCGGTCGGCGCGATAGTCGCAGCCGGCTACGCGATCGCGAAGTACAGCGACCCCGACGATTCCGTCGAGGCAGTAAAGGCCGGTCTGACGACCGTCCCGGCGTATCTTGTCTTCGCCATCGTTATCGCCGTCGTGATGACTCACACGTACGAGGACGTGCTTGCGGCCGGACTCGTCGACAGCGTCGCGGGCCTCGACGCTGCCGATTACGAGGAAGGAGATACGGTCTCGTTCGGTGCTTCGACCACGAGTGCAGCACTCTACGCCGGCCTGCTGTTCCCGGCCGTGTTCGCGGTTGCAGGCGCACTCCTCACTGAGTGGCGAGACGCCCGTGATCGTGTTCTCGCGAAAGTAGCCTAATTGGGATCGAACGGATACCGACGCAGCCTCGCAGTCGCGATCTTTTGGTACTGTGCCGAACGCCTCACGGAGCGGCTGGCTCGAGCACGTCGTCTTCGACCAGTAGTTCCCGTACCTCGGCCATCGACGTCGCGACGACGTCACACTCGGGCTCGACTGCCGGCTTGGGCTCGAATCCGATCGCGAGGCCAGCGACCTCGAGCATCGGCAGGTCGTTGGCACCGTCGCCGATCGCGACGGTCTCTGCGAGATCGACGCCGACGTCGTCGGCGAGGTCCGCGAGCGCGTCGTCTTTGGTCCCCTCGATCAGCGGTCCCTCGGTGTCGCCGGTGAGTTCGGTTTCGCCGTCGTCCATCACCAGCCGATTCGCGACGATGTGGTCGACGGTGACGCCCTCACGCTCGAGGGCCGCTGCCACGCCCCGTTCGAACCCACCGGTGAGAATCGCCGTCGTGACGCCGGCGTCGTTCAGCTCCGCGATCAGGTCGGCCGCCCCCTTTCGGAGCCGAACCTCGTCGAATGCGGCTGCGGCCTCCTTCGCGTCGAGCCCGGAGAGCAACGCGACGCGCTCGTAGAGGCTCTCGGCGTAGCCGATCTCGTCGTTCATCGCACGCTCTGTGATCGCGGCCATCTCGTCGGCGGCGTCACAGCGGTCGCCGAGCAGTACGGTCATCTCGGAGTCAGAAAGCGTCCCGTCGAAGTCGAAGGCGACGACTGTCATCGCCCGGGGGTTGTTCCGGGGAGAATAAACCAGTTCATGTTTTGCTTCGCGGACCCAGAGACCGACGGCTGCGCTACGACTGCTCGTCGGTCTCAGCTCGCGCGTTCTCGTCGTCGTCGCCTCCCTCGTCGAACCGGTACCGTTGCTCAACGTCCGAATCGATGCCCGGGGGACGTTCGTCTTCGTCTGGCGGCCGCTTGTCTTCGTCCGGGAGTTGTTCGCCACCCTCCTCGTCGGCGAGATACGAAATTTCGCGCTGGGGGAACGGAATCGTGATCCCCGCCTCGGCGAATCGGTCGTAGACGCCGCGGTTTAGCTGGTTGACCGCCTGCTTCTCCGTGAGTGGGTGAGAGATGTACGCCCGAACTTCGAACACCAGCGCGGAGTCGCCGAACTCGTCGAACAGGACCCGTGGTTTCGGCGACTCGCGGATCAGGGGTGCGTCTGCACAGACCTCGAGGACAATCTCCTCAACCCGTCGGTAGTCCGTGCCGTAGGCCGCCGTCAGCGGAACCCGTATCCGAACGTGGCGCTGTGGCGACGTTTCGTTGACGACCTGCGAGGAGTTCAACACCGCGTTCGGCACCGAGATGAGCCGATTGTCGGTCGTCAACACCGTCGTGCTCCGGATGCCGACGTCGGTCACCGTCCCGCGCTGATCGTCTTCGACCTGGATCACGTCACCGACTTTGTACGTGTTGTCGACGTACAGCGAGACGCCCCCGATCAGGTTCGAGATGGCGTCCTGGGCGGCGAAGCCGATGACGATTCCGAGCACGCCGGCCGACGCCAGAAACGGCGTGAGTTCGATCTCCCAGACGGAGATCAACACCAGTCCGGCAGCGAGCGAGACGCCGATCGTCCACGCGTTCTTGAAAATCGGCGCGAACTCGTAGGTTCGGTCAGCAGCCTGTGCGACCTCGATCCAGCGGTTGCCAATGCGAACCGCAGTCCGGGCCCACAGCACCGTCAGCGCTGTGACGACGAGGCCGACCACGACGAACCCTGTCCCGACGAGATCGAGGACAGCCAGACTGAGATAGATCCCGAGTAGCCCGATCGAGACCGAAATTGGCGTGTGGATCTCCTCGAAGATGGCTCGCCGAAACGACGTCGACCCCGTTTCGTTGTGTGCCAGCCATCGCTTACTCGCCCAGTAGACGAGTTTCGCGAGCAGGTACGACCCCGCGAGCAACAGCGGGACGAGCAGCCACGGCTCCTGGACCACCCATTCCACCAGCTCCGACACCGCCGATTCGAGCGCGAGGTGGCCCACGTCCATACGCCTCTCCGGTTGTCGGTCGTCTCTTATAGGTTTGATCGAACTGCCGTCCGCGCCGTCGACCGGAACTGAATCTGCGCCGTCGACCGGAATCGCCATTCGAACCGTCGACCGAAACCGAATTCGCGTTGTCGATCGAAATCGCCGTCCGTAACCCTGATTCGGCTCCCCCGCCCAGTTCCGGCGATGACAGCGCGACCAGAGCCGGGTGGAGCGTCGTGACCGGTGCCACCGAAGCCGTCGCGCTCGCGTTGCTCACCGCCATCTTCTGGGGCCTCTCGCCGATATTCGACAAGCGCGGGATGGCCGCTGGCGGAGACCCCGTCCAGGCGTCGCTCGTCGTGGTCATCGTCGACTCCTCGCTGTACTGGCTCGCCCTCGCGGTCCTCTACGGCGGGACCACGTTCGACGGGATCACGACGGGAGCGCTCACCGTCTTCGTCTTCGCCGGCGTGATCGGCACCGCACTCGGCCGGATCGCGATCTTCGTCGGCGTCCACAAGGTGGGCGCGAGCCTCAACAGCGCGATCATGAGCACACGGCCGCTGTTCGCGACGCTGCTCGCACTGGCGTTCCTCGGCGAACCCCTCGGCCCGGTCACGGCCGCCGGCATCGTCGTCCTCGTCGCCGGTCTCTGCGTGCTGACGCTCTCCCGTGGTGGTGACCTCGCGGGCTGGGAGCCCCGCGACCTGCTGTGGCCGCTGGCTGCCGCCGCCACCTTCGCGGTCGCGAACGTCGCCCGCCGGTACGGGATGGTCGAGTTCGACATCTCGGCCCTGCAGGCCGTCGCAATAAACGAGACGGCCGGACTCGTCGCACTCGGCGCCTTCGCCCTCGCGACCCGACGCCGGCGAATTCTCACGAGTCCCCGCGAGAGCTACCGGTACTTCGCTGTGGCTGGCCTGCTCACCGCCGTCGCGATGCTCTCGCTGATGGCCGCACTGGGGCTCGAAGGTGGCCGCATCGCCGTCGTCGATCCGCTGGTGGCGACCGCCCCTTTCTTTACGCTCGTCTTCGCCGCCGTCTTCCTGCGCGATCTCGAGCGCGTCACGCGGGGCGTGATCGCCGGCGCTGCGTTGATCGTCGCCGGAGCCGTCCTGATCACCATCTGACCCTCCCCTCTTCTGGTCCGTCTCTCCCCGAACCGGGTTCGTGGAGGTGATTCCAGCCACGCCGCTTGCACCCTACTGCGGTACGTTTTCCCACTCATGACTACAACGGAAGGGTTTACCCGCTCCGGACAAGTGTCTCGCTCATGAAGGTCCTGGTCACGGATCCGATCGCAGACGCCGGCCTCGCGGTGCTCGAAGACGCCGGCTACGAGGTCGAGACGGGGTACGAACTCGAGGGCGAGGCGCTCCTCGAGGCGGTCGCCGACGCCGACGGGCTGATCGTCCGCTCTGGTACGGAGGTCACCCGCGACGTGCTCGAGGCTGCCGAGGAACTTGCTATCGTCGGCCGCGCCGGCATCGGCGTCGACAACATCGACATCGACGCTGCTACTGACGAGGGTGTCATCGTCGCCAACGCCCCCGAGGGTAACGTCCGCGCGGCCGCCGAACACACCGTCGCGATGACGTTCGCGACCGCACGCTCGGTCCCGCAGGCCCACGGTCGCCTCAAAGCTGGCGAGTGGGCGAAAGGCGACTACCTCGGCACCGAACTCAACGGCAAGACGCTCGGCGTCGTCGGCCTCGGCCGCGTCGGCCAGGAGGTCGCCAAGAAGCTCGACTCGCTCGGTATGGATATCGTCGCCTACGATCCCTACATTCCCGAGGAACGTGCTGACCGCATCGGCGCCGAACTCGTCTCTCTCGAGACCTGTCTCGAGCGCGGTGACTTCGTCACCATCCACACGCCGTTGACCGCCGAAACCGAGGGGCTGATCGGCCCCGACGAGCTCGACCTGATTGGGAACGGCTACCTGGTCAACGTCGGTCGCGGTGGTATCATCCAGGAGGACGCCCTAGCTGAGAAGGTCGCCGACGGTACGGTCGCCGGTGCCGCTCTCGACGTCTTCGCCGAAGAGCCCCTGTCTGCTGACTCGCCACTGCTTGACGTCGAGGACGTCATCCTCACGCCCCACCTCGGCGCCTCGACGGAGGCCGCTCAGGAGAACGTCGCGACCTCGACGGCCGAGCAGGTCGTCGCCGCCATCGAGGGCGAGCCGGTCGCGAACGCCCTGAACGCTCCCTCGATCGACGAGACCGCGTTCCCCCGCGTCAAACCCTACATCGAGATCGCCGAAACCGCCGGCAAGATCGCCGCTCAGCTGCTCGACGGCCGCGTCGAGCGCGTGGAAGTCTCCTACGAGGGTGACATCGCCGGCGAGGACGTCGAGTTCGTCACCGCCTCCGCCCTGAAGGGCGTCTTCGAGCCCTTAGAGTGGCCCGTCAACGCGGTCAACGCCCCCCAGATTGCCGAGGACCGCGGCGTCGACGTCACCGAATCGAAGTCCCGACAGGCTGCTGACTTCCAGAGCCTCGTCTCCGTGACCGTCGGCAACGACGACGAGGAGATCACCGTTGACGGCACGCTCTTCGCCGACGACGACGCCCGGATCGTCCGCGTCGACGGCTACCGCGTCGACGCCATCCCTCACGGGAAGATGGTCGTCTCACGAAACACCGACGAGCCGGGCGTCATCGGCCTCATCGGCTCGGTTATGGGCAAACACGGCGTCAACATCGCGGGCATGTTCAACGCCCGTGAGACCCACGGCGGCGAAGCGCTGACCGTCTACAACGTCGACAGCCAGATCCCAGACGCCGCCCGCGAGGAGCTCCAAGAAGACGACCGGATCACCGCGGTGCAGTACATCACGCTCAACGGACAGTAGTCGTCTTCGGGCTGAAGGGATTCTTCTCGCGTTCTCATTGTCGTCCCAGCTTCTCATTGTTGTCCGGGAACCCTGCATCTGCAAAAAATCGGTCCGGTTACAAACAGTGGACTGAACGCCGTTTCCACGCGATTCGAAGCCGGTGAGTGCCGAGTGACCCCGCTTACTCGACGTACTTCAGCTCGACGTGGCCGAGCTGTGGGTTCCACATCTCTGTCTCACCAGAGATGACGAACCGGACCGTGTCGACGCCCTCGGAGAGCTCTGCGGCGACCAGTTCGCCGACCCAGGCGCCGGCCTCGAAGCCGTAGGGGGTCCAGTCGGCGTCGACCTCTTCCCAGCTGTCGCCGCCGTCAGTCGACTCGTAGACGTCGAGATCGCCGTCGTAATCGTCGCCGTCGAGCGAGTGGTACTCCGCGCTCAGGAACCGGATCTCGCTTCCGACGTCGTAGACCATCTCGCCCGGATCGGTGTCTGTTCGGTTCATTCGCGACGAGTCGTAGCTCCCGTCAGGACGCTCGAAGCCCGGCGAGTTCGAGACGTCGGTGCCGAGATTGCCGGACTCTTCAGCCATCAGATCGGTTCCCTCGAGCGGATCGACGAACGTCTCGAGATCGGCTTCGCGGACCTCGATCGCGGTGAACTTCGTGAAGTCCTCGTGGCTCGTCGACGAGATCGAGAGCGTCCGGTCGGTCACGACGACGTCCTCGACCGTCGTTGTGTACGCCTCGCCGAGTCCGACCTCCTCGATTAGATCGAGTTCCTCCTCGACGGTCTCGCCTTGGACCTCGATGTCGAAGACACGCTCGCCTTCCTCCTCGTGGAAGAGTTCGGCGTTGTGGATGACCACGTCGTAGACGCCGTTCTCGATGCCGATGTCGACGCCGAGATCGGGGCCGTGGAACTCCGTCTGATAGAGCGCGTCGTCGTCGGTATCGCCGATCTCCTCAAACTCGTCGGAGTCGTCGGCGACGCCTGCCGGCGGCTCGAACCAGTCTTCGGCCCACTCGGGCACCTCGCCGGAGGTGACGGTCACGTAGTCGATCGCTTCCGGATCGCTCCCCGGAACGAACTCGAGGTCGTCGACGACGGTTGGCAGCTCCGAACCGGGCGACCCTGGATGCCCACCCAGGTTCACACCGAACGGTGCCGAGGTCGCCGCGTCGGGGTTCTCGAGCGTGAGCGTGCCGAGGGCCTCGTAGGTCTTGTCGTCGTTGATACCGGGCAGCGTCCAGCCAAGGACGGCCTCGCGACCCTCGCCGTCGGCGTCGTTGACCTGGACGCTAAAGCGGAACGAGTCGCTCGGTCCGACCGTTTCCGGAAAGACTGACTCCCAGTCGGTGAGATCGGGCGAGTAGGGGAGGATCGACTCCCAGGGAATCGCGGCGGTGTAGACCGTCTGGTTCTCCTCGTCATTACGGTCGGTTTCGGCCTCGATCTCGTCGATTCCTTGTTCTTCCTGGCCCTCCTGCCATCGGTAGAGGTCTGCCTCACCGTCGACGTGGGCTAGGCCGTCTTCGGGGCCGTACTCGCCGTCGTAGCCGATCGCCCACTGGATGCTGTCTCCTTGCCACATGTCGCCGCCTGCGGAAGCGTCGTGTACCTCGTCGGTGACTACGACTGCAAGGTTGAGACTCTCCTCGTCGTAGCCGAGGTGAACGTCGGCCGAGAGTTCGTCGGGTTCTCGGGTCACGCCGTCTCCCTCAGGCGCGAACTCGTCGCCTTCCGGCAGCAGCGTGAACGCGGGCTCGTTGGAAACACCCTCTTGGACGTAGGGGACCTCGGCCTCGACCGGCCGAATCTCGATCCCGTTGAACATCGTGCTATCCTCGTGGCTCTCGGTCTCGATCGTGATCCACTCGTCGGTAGCCTGTACCGTGAACGTCCGCGTGACCGCGGTGAGTGCGCCGCCGGCTTCGGCGTAGGGATCGAACTCTGAGAGAACCTCCTCGCCGTTGATCGTCACGTCGAAGACGCGCGATCCCTCGCCGCCTTCGCCCGAGCCACCGTCCTCTCCGTGCCAGGTCTCCGCCCAGTGTAGCGTCACGTTGTAGACGCCCGCGTCGACGGGAATCTCGAAGCCGATATCATCGCCCCACTGCTCGGTGCGATAGAGGTCGTCGTAGCCGGTATTCTCGACCGCTGGGACGTCATCTTCGTCTCGAACGGCGGTGCTCGGACTTCCGAGAACAGTAACGTCGTCCGGGATCTCGTCGTCGAACATGAGTCCGTCGATATCGACGACAGGGTAGTCGCCGTCCTCGTTACCGTTGTTCAGCGCCCAAGGTGTCGCGATCGGCTCCGCCGGAATCTCGACGGTTAGCGTGGCGCTGTCCTCGTCGTCGTCGGTCGTCACCTCGTACTCGTAGTCGCCTTCGAGGTCGTCGGTGTCGACATCCAGGGACACGCTGTCATCCTCTCCCTCTCCGAGCGTGAGCTCCTGGTCGACCTCACTCTCTCCATCGAAGACGATTTCGACGGACTGCGAGACCTCTTCCTCGCCAGTGTTCTCGATCGTCGCCGTAATCGTCACGTCCGCACCGACATTGACGGTTTCGTCGCCCGGCTCTAGATCGACGATTTCGAAGAAGGCAGGTTCCGGGTCCTCGCCGTTTCCGTTTTCGGGATCGTCGTCACCGTTTTCGGGCTGGTCGTCTCCATCGTCGTCGCCGTTCTCGTCGCCGTTCTCGTCATCGTCGCCGAGACAGCCTGCCACGCCGACGATACCTGTTACACCGACCCCCTGCAGAAATCGTCGGCGTCGTCGGCTATCAAGTCCCCCGTCACCATCACCATTGTTCGGATCCATCACATGATTCAGTATTACTATGTTGTTATAAATGTGTGTGTAATTGATCAGTTTGGTGAGGTTCTCCGTTCGACCTTGCCCACTTTCGGTCACTCAGCAACGCCCGGCGGCGCAACGATCCGCTCGAGATGCTCTGTGGCGAACTCCTCGAGAAACGGCGTTCGGTCGCGTACCTCCTGTGGAGTGTGGCTGTCCGACCCGACCGTAAACTCGATATCGCGGTCGAGCAACACGGCGAGCAGACTCTCGTCTGGGTGAACGACTGCCATCTCGTGAAGCGCCCGGCCCGCGTTGATCTCGGGGATCGTCCGCGAGCGCTCGAAGGCGTCTGCAATGCGGTGATACTGTTCTTTGGTCGCCCGCCCCCGCAACGGCGGCGTCCGCTCGAAGAGATCTAGGTGGGCGGCGACCGCGAATAGCTCCGAGTCGACGAGCGCGATCAGCGTCTCGACGTACTCTTCGATCAGCGCGTCAAGACGGGCTGGTGACTCGTCTGCAAACTGCGAGGGCGCCTGCACGTTCCGGCCGTCTAGCTCGTGGACGCTCCCGATGGCGTACTCGAAGCCCGCAGTGTCCAGAAAGTCCTCGATCGTTCCCTCGTCGGCCGGGTGGTAGTCGACTTCGACGGCGTCGTAGATCCGGAGGTCGGTTCGCTCGCGAAAGCCTTCGATCGCCCGTCGACGGCGCTCGTAGGTGAGATCGAGGTTGAAGCCGAGCGCCGCCCGCTCGCGCTCGGGATACTCGCGCTCCGAGATGGTACAGTGGTCCGCGAAGCCGATTCCTTCGAGTCCCGCCTCCTCCGCTGCCTGCACCATTCCGTAGAGAAACTGCCCGTCAGAGTAGTTCGTGTGGGCGTGATAGTCGTGCATTTGCTGTGGGTTTTGGTCGCCGCGTATTAGCCTCTTGGCCACGAGTCGTAGCTTCTGACAGGTCGTCGTCGTGGGCTACTGTTACTATCAGTAGAGTCGGTTCACCACGGATGAGCATCTGCGAGCGAAGCGAGCAGTTTCCCGCCGGAGCGGACGAAGTCCGCGACGGCGGCCTTTTTAGCGTAGCTTTTTGCGCCGAGTGGTGAGCGAGCGCAGCGAGCGAACCCGAGGCGGAAAAAGGTCCGTGTGCAAAAGACCTATCGCCCGGACGCTCTTCGATTCACACATGACCGAGGACGTCGCGATCGACTTCGGCGAGGACGGCCTGGTCCCCGCCGTCGCACAGGACGCCGAGACGGGCGAGGTGTTGATGCTCGCTTACGCATCCGCCGAGGCCGTCTCCCGCACCCGCGAGACCGGGCTGGCACACTACTACTCGCGAAGTCGAGAGGAACTGTGGCAGAAGGGGAAGACGAGCGGCCACGTCCAGAACGTCCGGGAGGTACGCGTTGACTGTGACGCCGACGCGCTGTTGTACCTGGTCGACCAGGAGGGTGGTGCCTGCCACACCGGCTACCGCTCCTGTTTCTACCGGACGGTAGGCGGTGAGACCGTCGGCGAGAAGGCCTTCGATCCCGACGCAGTCTACGAGTAACCGTGAGCGAACCAACCGGGCGAGAGGACCGCGAGCGCTCGCCGACCGGCGCCGGCCCCGACGGTGCTGGCACGCACGCACAGCCACCCGATTCGGCGGGAAGCGCGCTGGCCAGACTCGAGGCGGCCCGTGCTGAGTTCGAGCGCGCGACGCGCCGGATCGACGAGACGGTCGGTGACGTCGCGGAGGCGGCCGACGCGTACGAACAGGCCGCCGACCTCCTCGACAGCTACGTCGACCGCGCCACCGGCACCGGACGGGAGAACTTCAAAGCCTACGTCCAGCTGGAGGGACAGTTCGCGACGCTCGTCGAGAACCTTCCCGACGACTTAGCAGAGCACGAGGCGTTCGAGGCCGCTCTCGACGCCATCGACAAGCGCCGACTGACCGACTCCGACTTCGAGCGCGCCGAGGCGGCCCTCGAACCCGCCGGTCGCTACGCCGATCTGATCGACGAGCGTGAGAGTGCCCGCGACGAGCTCGCAGCTGCCCGAACCGCCGCGAGCAAGCGCCTGCGCGAACTCGACGACGAAATAGAGAACCACGAACGCCTCCTCGAGCTCGCAGACGTCGATTTCGACGCACCGGTCTCTCGCTTACGCGAACCGATCGAAACCTACGACGAGCGAATTCGCGAGGCGTTCGAGGACTACTACTTCGCGGCCTCCGCGCGGGAGGTCTTTGCACTGCTCGAGCGCTCCCGCTGGTACCCCTTCGTCGCCTACAAGCGCCCGCCGGCGGATCTCGCGACGTACGTCCGCGAGGACTCCGCTGGCGAGTACACGATTCCAGAACTGCTCGAGTACGCCGACTACTCCCGGTCGAAGCTCGACCACTACGTTGCCGACGCCGACGAACTCAAACGCCGCGTCGCGACCCAGCAGACCTTTTTAGACGGGATCAGCCCCGATCCCTTGACGGTCGGTTGGCCCCCCGAACCTGCGGGTGTCTTGCGCCGTCGAACCCGCGAAATTCGCCCATTCGTCGAGCGCATCGCCGACGAGGAGACGGTAGCCGCCCTACGTACGATCCGTTCTTTGACTCGCGAAGACGACTACGCACGCCTCCAGCGTGCGGCTGCTGTTCGTGACAGCCTGACGCCTGCAGAGCGCGAGCGGCTGGCCGACGGCGACGTCGAGACGACTCTCACGCACCTGCGCGAGGAGCGGGCTTCACTCGGCGACGCGCTCGACGAGAACGATCCAGTCTGACGCGCTCGACGAGGACGATCTGTGTCTCCGATACAGACCGATCAGGCGTCGGCTTTCGCCGCCGCGAGAGCCTCGTACATCTCTTCGGTGAGGGCGTCTGCGCGGCCGGGATCGCGCGCCTCCGCGTAGATCCGCACGAGCGGCTCGGTCCCCGAGGGGCGGGCGAGCACCCACGCGTCGCCGTGGTCGAGCCGGTAGCCGTCTCTGGTGTTGAGTTCGGCGTCGGCCGCGTTCGCGTGATTCGCCGCCGCGTCTAACATCGCGTCGCGTTCGGCGGTCGACTCGTAGCCGACGTTTCGGCGGACGTTGGCGTAGCCGTCGTAGGGGGCGACGATCTCGCTCGCCGGGCGCTCGACGACGAGTTCGAGAAACCGGGCCGCGGTGTACGCGCCGTCTCGCGAGAGCCGGAACTCGGGGAAGAAGATGCCGCCGTTGCCTTCACCGGCGATCGGGACCCGACGATCGTTCGTCTCGAGCTCTTCGATCCGCGTGATGATGTTCGTCGAGCCGATCGGGGTCAACTCGATCTCCGCGCCGACCTCGTTGACGACGTCGACGAGCCGCTGGGAGACGTTGACCGCCGAGACGGTTGTGTCGCCGGGCTCGAGTTCGGCGGCGGCCAGTGCGGCGAACGTGGCGTCGCCCTCGATATACTCGCCGGTCTCGTCGAAGAAGATCGCTCGGTCGGCGTCGCCGTCGTGGGCGATGCCGAGATCTGCGTCCGTCGCCCTGACCAGCCGCCCGAGATCGGTCAGATTTTCCGGAACCGGCTCCGGGTCCCGACCCGGGAAGGTACCGTCGGCCTGTCCGTTGACGGTGACCACCCGACAGCCAAGCCGCCGGAAGAACTCGGGGCTGGTCAGCGAGCCCGCTCCGTGGCCCGGATCGAGTGCGACCGTCAGTTCGGCGTCGGCGATGCGCTCGCGATCGACGGCGCCGAGCAGATCCTCGACGTAGGCCTGCCGGACGCCTTCGACTGCCCGTGAGCGACCGGTCTGGTCCCAGGCGACGGTGACCGCTGTCTCGGCCAGTAACGTCTCCTCGATGTCTTCGAGGTCCGTGACCGCCAGTTCGACGCCATCGCTGCCAATGAGCTTGACCCCGTTGTACTGCGGTGGGTTGTGCGAGGCTGTGATGACGATCGTCGGCACCCCCTCGCGCTCGGCGTAGAACTGTGCGCCCGGTGTCGGCATGATTCCCAGCCGATCGACGTCCGTTCCCGTACTCACCAGCCCGCTTGCCGCCGCGTCGGCGAGCATCTTCCCCGTATACCGTGTGTCCCGGGTGATCGCGACGCGGTCGACTCCCCAGGCGGTGCCCGCGGCCTTCGCGACCCGGAGGACGAACTCCGGCGTCAACTCTTCGTTCGCGACGCCGCGCGTCCCACTCGACCCGAACACCTTCATCGTCAGTTACTCGACCGGGAACCCTCAAAGTGATTCCGGAGCCACGCGGGGCCTGTCCTTCCAGACGACGGAACGTTTTCGACCCCTCGCTGTCTGTCTCTGTGTATGAGCACGATCGAGGAGAAGCGCGTCTACGGCGAGAGCGAGGCGCCGACCGACGCCTACGTCGCGAGCGAAACTGGTCTCGTCCGCGTCTCGGTTGCCGGCGATCTCGTCGGCGAGTTCTCACTGTGCGTTCGCCACCCCGCGCGTGACGTCGCGGCCGGCGGCGATCTCGTCGTCGCGGCGACCGACGAGGACGTTCTTGTCGCCACTCTCCCCGACGGGCCCGAAGCCTTCGAGCCGACCCAGTTCGGCCCCGCAGCGGCAGTCGGAATCCACAGGGGAACGGTGCTCGCTGCGGCACCAAACGGGCGCCTCGCCCAGCTTGTAGACGACGAGTGGGAAGGGCTGGGATTGATCCTTGACTACGAGGTGAGCGCTATCGATGGCGATCTCGTGGCAACCGACGGCGGACTGTACCGGATTCGCGACAGCCGACTCGAAGACGCTGGACTCTCTGCCGTCCGGGACGTCTCAACCGCGGCAGTTCCGCTTGCGGTCACCGCTGACGGACTCTACCGGCTCGGAAACGGCTGGATGCAGGTCCACGACGGACCGGTGGACGTCGTCGACGCGGCGCCCGCAGACCAACCGGGACGCCTGGAGCGTGCACACGCGGTTGCCGATGACGTGCTTCTCGAGTACGCAGACGGCTCGTGGACCGACCTCTCGGATGGTGAGACTGGGACGGATCTCGACGACGCTGTTGTCGGCTTCGCCTACGGCGAGACGACTTACGCAGTGACGACGGACGGCGTCTTTCTGGCGGCGACCCCGGAGGGCTGGCGCTCACGCCGACTCGGCGTTACCGGGGTGACGGGGATCGCGTGTCCCAGACGCTGAGTCGGTCGCCGGTGCATTGTTCTCCAGGCACATATGGTGCCCCTCTGGCAGGTGTCTGACGCGCGTCTGACTGAGAGTTAACTTGGAGACGTTCCTTGTACGGCGTATGACTGACCTGACACGACGCCGGGCGATGGCTATCGCCGGCGCGACGGGGATGGCCGTCGTCGCAGGCTGTTCGAGCTCGGGCGAGGAAGACGACAGCGGAACCGGCGACGATGAGGGCGATGATCAGGAGAACGGGGATCCGAACGGAGACGACGGAACCGGCGATGACGGGAACGGTGACGAGAGCAATCCCGTCTCCGGAACTGTACTCGGGGACGTTTTCATCGAAAACGTCAACGATACTGAACACTCCGTCGACGTGCTCGTCGAGTTCGGTGACGAGATCGAACACTGGTCGTCCCACGACCTCGAAGCCGGCGGCGACGGTGCAACGCTTGACCGCGACTGGACGACTGACCCCGGCGAGTTCCGCGTCACGGTCCGTCTCGATGACGACGAGTTCACGCAGGTAACCCCCGAACGCTGGAACGATCCCGCTTGCCTAAACCTGCTGGCGCTCGTCACTCGTGACGGCGAAGTGACGCTGCTGAGTGATACCAACGGCGGCCCCTGTGGCTCAGGCGACTCCGACTTCGACGACTGAACTCCTTCTTTCGCCTCGAGAACGAAAACGGGTTGACCCCCGGGGCTGTCACACCGAGTATGATCGTCAGCGGATCCGCCTCTCAGACGCTTGCTGCCGCGCTCTCGCGAACCCTCGAGGAACCGCTCGCTCCTGTCACCTACGACCGGTTTCCGGACGGCGAGACCGTCGCCGCGGTCCCGGGGTTCGACGCCGAGCGTGCGGTGATCGTCGCCTCGACCGTCTCGAACGACGCCCACGTCGAACTGCTTCAGCTTCAGGACGCCGTCCGCGAGGCCGGCGCCTCGGAGGTCGTCACTGTCCTCCCGTACATGGGCTATGCCCGCCAGGACGCCGCCTTCGAGGCCGGCCAGCCGATCTCCGCGCGGGCGGTCGCCCGCGCCGTCTCGACCGGAGCGGACCGCGTCCTCACCGTCACTCCTCACGAGGAGGCTGTCTGTGACTTCTTCGACCCGCCTGCCACCGCGGTAAACGCGGCCGGTCGTCTGGCAGAACCCCTGCCCGATGACCTCGAAGACCCGGTTTTCCTCTCGCCCGACGCGGGGGCGATCGACCTCGCTGAGACCGTCCGCGACGCCTACGGTGCGGGCGAGACAGACTATTTCGAGAAGGTTCGTCGTTCGGCCTCCGATGTCGAGATCACCCCCAGCGACGTCGACGTGACGGGTCGAGACGTGGTCGTCGCCGACGACATCATCGCGACGGGATCGACGATGAGCGAGGCCATCGCCGTCCTCACCGACCGCGATGTCGGCCGGGTGTTCGTCACCTGCGTCCACCCCTTACTCGCGCGAAACGCCGTCACGAAGCTCTCTCGAGCCGGCGTGGTGGCGATTTACGGGACCGATACCATCGAGCGTCCAGTCAGCGCTGTCTCGGTCGCGCCCGCGCTCGAACCACACCTGTAAGCGCTGGTTCAAAGCGCGACTTTACCTTGCCCACATCCCTTTGTCGATGGCCACCATCGACTGCGGTATGAACCGGCGGAGCCTCCTTGCCTCCGGAATTGGCGGACTCTCACTCGCCACCGCGGGCTGTCTCGACGCCCTCGAATCCGACGAGTTCGAGCCGACGCGCGAGGCTGCCTGTTCGCACGTTCCCGACGATGCTGAGCCGGTCTCACACACCTTGCAGACTCGCTCCGCCGACCCCGGCCAGCACGTCCTCGAGGAAGCCGACGAGCCGTTCGCGATGATTCGGGACGCAGACCATCTCGAAGCCCGGTTCACCGACGAACAGATCGAGACGCTCGAGGGAGTGAGTGCGATCTTCGAGCAGACTGACTTTGCGGAGTCCGTCGTCCTCCTCTGGGAGTACGACATCCCGAACCAGTCTCGAGAGGTCGAGTTTCTCGACGTTGTCTGGAATGGGCCACAGGAGGTTACTGCCTACGGCTGCAGACACCAGGTGAGCGAACTCGGCCCGGAAGCACACACGTCCCACACGTGTGTGGTTAGGATCGACGCACCCGAACTCACGACCGCGAATCTCACCATCCACTCGAAGTCGGCGGGCTCCGATCTGCAGGAAACGACGTATACCGACACCATCGACGAATAGTGTTCACTCAGTCCGACGCTTCTGCGGCCGCCACCGGCTCGATCGCGATCTCCATCTCGATCCCCTCAACCTCCCACTCCTTGCGGTGGCCGTCTTCGACCGTGCCGAGTTCGTCGGCGCGGACCTCCTCGCGGATGAGATCCTCGCGTTCGGCGACGAGGTCGGCGACGCGGTCGTCGGCGATCTCGAGGTCGAGTTCGATGCGGGCTTCGACGTCTAAATCGAGTTCCTTGCGCATCTCCTGGACCCGGCGGATGACCTCGCGGGCGTAGCCCTCGCTCTCGATGTCGTCGGTCAGCGAGGCATCGACGTAGGCGACGCCGCGGTCGTCGCCGTCGACGCCGAAGGCGGTCCCTGCGACGCCCTCTGGCGTCTCGGTGACGAATGAAACCATCTCCTCGGTGATTTCCTCGCCGTCCTCGAGGACGCCCTCGACGGCGGCCTCGATCGCGTCCAGGCCCGGCTCCTCGATTCGCGCCTCGTTCAACGCGGTCATGACTTCGCCGGCGCGGCCGCCGAAGGCGGGGCCGAGCTCGCTCATATCGGCCTCGGCGCTGTAGGCGAGTTCGCCCCAGCGCTCGTCGGGGGAGACCAGCTGGATCTCCCGGGCGTTCAACCGGTCTGCCAGAAGCGACTCGTGGCGGGAGACGGCCTCGACGACGCGCTCGTCGCTGGCGGCGACGACGACCCGCGGGACGGGCCAGCGGAGCTTCCGCCCGGCCTGTTGGCGGGCGTTGGCGCCAGCCTCCTCGATCGCTCGGAGGAGCGTGACGTCGGTCTCTAGGACCTCGTCCTCCCAGTACTCGTCGACGGCGGGCCAGTCTTCCATGTGGACCGTCGGATGGGCGCTCTCGCCGGTCAGGGTGCCGTAGATCTCTTCTGAGATGAACGGGGCGTAGGGAGCCAGCAGGACGACGACCTCGCGCAGCACCCGGTAGATCGTCGCGTACGCCGCGTTCTTCGAGGCGCTGTCTTCTTCTTCCCACATACGCTCGCGGACCGCCTGAACGTAGTACCGCGAGACGTCCTCGACGACGAACTCGAGGAGGGCGTCGAGTGCACGGTCCTGGCGGAACTGCTCTAATTCCGCAGTCATCTCGGCTTTCGTCGACTGCAACCGGGCGAGCAACCACTCGTCGAGTGCCTCTAGATCGTCGTCTACAGCCTCGAGATCCGTCTCGTCCGGATCGAAGCCGTCCAAGCGCATGTACGGCAGCGGGAAGCGGAAGACGTTCCAGAGCGTGCGGAGGTCGCTCTCCATCGTCCGCATGCCATCCCACGAGAAGCGCATGTCCTCGCCCTGCGGGTTCGCCGAGAGCAGGAACATCCGCATCGCGTCGGCGCCGTGGCGGTCGATCGCCTCGTGGGGCTCGACGACGTTGCCGACCGACTTCGACATCTTTCGGCCGTCCTCGTCCAAGGCGTGGCCGTGCATCAGCACCTGATCGTAGGGGACCTCCCCCATCGCGGCGGTCCCCATCCCGAGCTGGGACCAGAACCAGCCCCGCGTCTGGTCGTGGGCTTCGAGGATGAAGTCGGCGGGCCAGAGCTCGTCGAACCGCGAGTCATCCTCGGGGAAGTCGAGCGTCCCCCACGACGCGACCGAGGAGTCGAGCCAGACGTCGAACACGTCGTCCACGCGGGTGTAGGTCGTGTCGCCCTCGGTGATCGTGAGCTCGTCGACGGTGTCCTTGTGGAGGTCCACCGCGGCGGGATCGACGTCTTGGTCGACCCGATCGGCCAGCTCCTCGCGGGTCGAGATGACGATCATGTCTTCGTCGTCATCTCGGTCTTCGGGCGTCCAGACGGGCAGCGGAATCCCCCAGTAACGCTGCCGGGAGACGTTCCAGTCGGGCGCCTCCTCGACGAAGTCCCGGAAGCGGTTGTCACGGGCCCACTCGGGGTACCACTGACTGTCCTCGATGTTGTCGAGCAGCTCGTCTTTGACGTCCGTGATCGTGATGAACCACTGGTCGGTGACGATCTGGATGATACCCGTATCACAGCGCCAGCAGTGCCCATAGCTGTGGTGGACCGTCTCCTCGGTCAGCAAGGCACCGTTCTCTGCGAGGTCGTTCGTAATCTCGGGGTCGGCGTCCTTGACGAACTGGTCCGCATATTTGCCGGCCTCGTCGGTGTAGACGCCGTCGCCGCCGACAGGACAGAAGACCGGAAGGCCGAGCTCGGTTCCCCGGTTGAAGTCCTCTTCACCGTGGCCGGGCGCGGAGTGGACGAGTCCGGTGCCGTCGCCGTGGGTGTCGACGTAGTCGGCGGCGTAGACCTCGTGGACGCCCTCGCCGCTGACGCCGTCGGGCACTTCTTCGGCGAGGGGGTGGTCGTAGGACCAGCCGACCAGCTCCTCGCCGGTCAGTTCTACTTCGACCTCGTAGTCGTCGTACCGGCCCGCCTTCAGGACGTCCTCGTGTTTGGCCTCGGCGAGATAGAGGAGTTCCTCCTCCCCGTCCTTTTCGGCGCGAACGCCGACGTACTCGCCCTCCTCGTCGACCGCGACGAAGGTGTTTGCCGGGATCGTCCACGGCGTCGTCGTCCAGATGACGACCGAGCCCTCCCGATCCGAGAGCTCGAATTTGACGTAGATCGAGGGGTCCTCGACGTCCTCGTACTCGACCTCGTTGTTCGCGATCGCGGTCTCACATCGGGGACACTGACTGATCGACCGGTGGCCCTTCTCGACTAAGCCGCGCTCTGCGGCCTTCGAGAAGCCCCACCAGGCGGCCTCCATGTACTCCGGACTGACGGTTCGATACGGGTTTTCCCAGTCCATCCAGACGCCGAATGACTGGAAGTCAGACTGCAGCCCCTCGAGTTGCTCGTCGGCGTAGTCTTTGCACTCCTGGATGAAGTTCTCCTCGCCGAACGCCTCGATGTCTTTCTTGTTCTCGAAGCCCAGTTTCTCCTCGACTTTCGTCTCGATCGGCAGCCCGTGCATGTCGTAGCCCGGCCGATCGGTAACGTCGTACCCCTGCATGCGCAGAAAGCGGATATAGACGTCTTTGAGGGACTTGTTCCAGGTGGTTCCCATGTGCGCCGACCCCGAAGTGTACGGCGGCCCGTCGACGAAGAAGTACGACTCGCCGTCCGCCCGGTGCTCGACCGTCCGCTCGTAGGCGTCGACCTCGTCCCAGTAGTCGAAGACGCGCTGTTCGAGCGCCTCGGGATCGTACTGGTCGTCGACCTCGCCGAACCTGCTCATGTCCGACGTAATTGCCCCGGACGGTAAAGAGGAATCGATATCGAGGGTCGTTCGGCGTACGGGCTCCGGGCATTTCCGTTGAACGCCACTTCTTTGCTCTGCGGCCAGAAAGCGCCTGGCACGATGCTTACGGCACGCGACGCAGTCGGCGTTCTCTTCGACCTGGCGGTATTGAAACTCCTCCTCGTGGTGCTTCTCGGCCGGTGGATGATCGCCACATCGGCTCCCATCGCGGCCGGCGTCGACAGCGCGGGGCTCCTCCCAGCCCTCTCGTCGGCCCTCGCCTCGGCTACCGTCCTGGTCGGCTACGTTCTCTACTATGGGGCCGCCCTCGCATTGCTGGTCAAACTCGTCTACGAGGCGACCGCGCTGGCCGACTCGCGCTAACGCGAGTGGACCGTTCGAAGAACCTTCTGGTAGCCCATGGCGTAGACGCCAGCGTAGAGCATGATGGCGCCCATCGCGGCGAGCCAGAGGGCGACTGCCCCCTCACCAGTGGCGAAGTACTGGACGCTCGCGTACTCCACAATGAGTCCGCCTGCTGTAAGCAGGGCAGCGAGGATCGTGTACAGAAGCAGCGAGACCGATTCAACGAGTATCTCCGGGGCCATTGTCGACCGTAACGAACCCGACGATCCTAAACGTGTTGTCCCTCGGTGAACGACATCGCGATCGATCCGACCGAGCTATCTTGATCGAGCGCCGAACGTGCTTGTGACCGGGCCGACTGACGATTCCGGAGCCGATGCCCACGACCCACGGTTTCCAGACTCGCGTCACATCCTCGACCGCGACTGCGAGCGCTGTCCTACACTCGCCGAGGGCCGAAACTGTATCTCCTGGGGAACCGGCCCACTCGACGCCACCGTCTTCGTGATCGGCGAGGCGCCCGGCGCCGGCACCCCTGAGGCCGACCGCTGGCGCGGGGGCAACTGGACCGGGAAGGCCTACACCTCGCGACACTCGGGTCGGCGCATTCGCCGGATGATCGAGACGATCGGCTACGGCGACGACGCCTACTACACCAACGCCGTCAAGTGCTTCCCGCCGGATCCTGACGATCCCTCCAGTAACCGAGAGCCGACCGACGAGGAGCGCACGAACTGTCGAACCCACCTGCTCGACGAGATCGAGACGGTCTCTCCAACCGTCGTCCTCGCCACCGGCAAGCACGCGACGGCGTCCGTTCTCGCCGCCGAAGGACGATCGCTCGACGGCTTCCTCGAAACCGTCCTCGAGCCCGTCCGCTGCGAGCGACTCGACGCCTGGTTCGTGCCCATTTTGCACCCGTCTTACCAGGACGTCTGGATCGGTCGCCTCGGTTACGAGCCCGAGGAGTACCTCGCGGCGATCGGCGAGACGATCGCCGACTGCCTGGCGACGCCACTCGAGAACTGATTTGCGATGTCAACTGGCGTTGATCACTACCATCTCACCGTCATGATCACTGCCATCTATCCGTCACCTCGAACGCGCTCCAGTGCGTGCGCCGCGTCGAGGACGGTCGCGTCGTCGAAGCGCGACCCGACGAGCGAGAGACCGACGGGGAGCCCGTCGACCGTTCCGGCGGGTACGCTCACCGCCGGATGGCCGGTCCGGTTGAATCCCTTCGTGTTGGCGACGACGAGCTCCTCGGCCAGCCGGTCGTACTCGTCTCGCTCGGGATCGCGTTCGGGTGCGGTCCCCAGTGTGGTCGGCATGGCGAGGACGTCCACGGTCTCGAGGGCCTCGTCGTAGCGCTCGGCGAGTTCAACGGTGAGATTCATCCCGTCGGCGTAGTACCGCGAGTGGTACTCCCGGTTCGTGTAGGCGCCGACGAGCAAGGAGAGCTTGAGCGCAGCCGGGAAGTCGTCGGCCTGCGCTCGCCGGAACTTGCCGAACGACTCCACCCAGGACGTGTTGTACCACGCCTTCCACCCGTGGCCCAGCCCCTCGCCCGTTACTGCGTCGAGCAGCCCCTCTGCGGCACAGACCGAGTGGATATCCGCTGCGTCGCGGTGGATCGGCACCGAAATTTCTGTCACGGATGCCCCGGCGTCGGCGAGCTCGTCGATCGCGCCCCTGACCACGTTGAGGACGGCCTCGTCGGCCGCCGGCCGGTCGAACCCCTCCTCGAGCACGCCGATTCGAAGGTCGGTCGGGTCTCCCTCTAGACTCGCCTCGTACTGTTCTGTCGGCACGTCAGCGGGACTCCGGAGGTCGCGTTCGTTGCTGCCGGCAACGGCCGAGAGGAGCCGCGCGACGGTCTCGACGTCGGGCCCCATCGGCCCCGGATGGTCGATCGCGTGTTCGAGGCCGATACAGCCTGTGTAGGGGACGAGCCCGTACGTCGGTTTGTGGCCGACGATTCCACAGAACGAAGCCGGAATGCGCACGCTCCCGCCCTGATCGGTGCCGATGGCTGCGTCGACGTCACCGGTCGCAACGGCAACCGCGCTGCCACCGCTCGAGCCACCGGCCAGGTGATCCCGATTTCGCGGATTCAGGATCGCTCCGAACGCGCTGTGTCCGGTCGTCGTCATCGCCATATCGTCCATGTTCGTCTTGCCGACGACGTCGGCACCTGCAGCGAGTAGCCGTGTGACGATCGTCGCGTCCACGTCGGGGACGTAGCCCTCGACCACGCGCGAACCGCAGGTCATCTCCACGCCGGCGACGCAGACGTTGTCCTTGATCGCGACGTCCAGTCCGGTGAGCTCCCCCTCGTCGGCGCCGCTCACGTGACACCGGGTGACCCACGCGTTGTGCGGATCGTCGTCGGTCGGTGCTCGCCGTCCCGAACTCCGTTCCCGAACCTCGCGGCCGCCGAGACGAGGCTCGAGATCGTACGAGCGGACCGTCTCGAACTCGTCGACGCGGTCTTCGGCTAACTCTTCGAAGAGCGTGAGCTCCTCGTCGGTGAGATCGAGGTACAGTTGCTCGCCGAGTTCGCGAAGGGCCATCTCGGTCGGCGGACGGATGGGCATGCACACTCACACACCGCGTCACGCCAAAGGAGTGTGTATCGCGAGTCGTGACTGTCACGCCGTCGTTGGGAGTCGTGGCTGTCCCGCCATCGCCGACATGGCCACGACCCGCAGGCGGTGCCACGATGACGTCGACGGAAAAACGCTGCTACTCAAAACCGGCTGGCACCTGCAGCCCCGCTCACTTCCCCGCCTTAGCTCGAACGTCAGTCGTGTCTTCGAGCATGAATCGCGATCACCCGTCACGGTCTGACGAAACGGGTAACTCTGAATCGACCGCGATGCAAAAGAGCATCGAGGTCGAGTACTGGGTGATCGACCAAGACGGCGAACTCACGTCCCCAGGCCCGCTCGTCGATCACTCCGACCAGGTCGAAGAGGAGTTCGTCGAACCCCTCTTCGAGCTGAAGACGCCACCCTGCGAGACGATCCACGGTCTGCGAACGACGTTCGTCGACCAGCTCGACGACGTACTCTCTCGCGCGGACGAGCTCGGGAAGAAACTCGTTCCCTTCGGGACGCCGATCAACTGCGAGTCGATCGATCGGCTGCCGGGCGAGCGGGGTCGGATCCAGAAAGCGGTCGTCGGATCGAACTTCGACTTCTCGAAGTACTGTGCGGGAACCCACGTCCACTTCGAGCAGCGAAACGTCGTCGACCAGTTGAACGCGCTGATCGCGCTCGATCCGGCGCTCGCTCTCTGTAACTCGTCGCCGTACCTGCAGGGCGAGTGGGTCGCCGACGGCGCCCGCGCGTACTGCTATCGGAAACGCGGCTACGCGGAGTTCCCGAAACACGGCCAGCTCTGGCACTACGTCGACACCGTCGCCCAGTGGCACCGCCGCCTCGAGCGCCGGTACGAGGAGTTCGAAGCGGCAGCCGCGGAGGCAGGCGTCGATGACGACGCATTTGCCGACCACTTCTCGCCAGACGACGTCGTCTGGACGCCGGTCCGGCTCCGAACGGAGATGCCGACCGTGGAGTGGCGCGCACCCGACGCCACCCTTCCGAGTCAGCTGCTCCGACTCGTCTCGGCGCTCGACGACGTGATGGAGGCGGTCCACCACACCAACGTTCGGATCGCGGGTGGAGAGTCGGCTCACAGCGCGGCTGACGGCGGAAGCGAGTTCGTCTCCACCCGGACGCCACATACGGCACCCGGGACGAGCTCTCCGGACCGAATCGATTCGGGAGCGGCGGGTATCTCCCCCGAGGCAATCACTCTGCCCGCCTTCGAGCCCCTGTGCGAGCTCGTCGAGGCGGCCATGCACGACGGAATGCACTCCGATCCCGTCGTCGACTATCTCGAGCGAATGGGGTTCCCGACCGCAGAGTTCCATCCACTCTCCTCACAGATCGACGGTCGGCAGTTCGTCACGAAAGCCGACGCCTGCGACCTGCGACTCGAGTACGCCGACCGACTCGAGGAGGACGTGGCGACGCTGGCCGGACGTTCCCACAGCTAATCCGAGACGCGGCGTTCGACGGCGTTTTGC
This sequence comes from Halobacteria archaeon AArc-dxtr1, assembly GCA_025517425.1. Lineage (NCBI taxonomy): Archaea > Methanobacteriati > Methanobacteriota > Halobacteria > Halobacteria archaeon AArc-dxtr1. The sequence goes on from JAOPJY010000004.1 coordinate 32,552, forward strand.
GGTAAGTTTCTTACACCACGCCGACACACTGTGGTGTATGAGCACGATCTTCAGCCAGATCGTCGATGGAGAGATTCCCGCCCGCGTCGTCTACGAGGACGAGACGACCCTCGCCTTTCTCGACGCAAACCCCCTCGCACCGGGACACACCCTCGTCATCCCGAAAGCCGAGTACGAACGACTGAACGACGTCCCCGAGGACGAGGCCGCGGATCTCTACGCGACGATCCACCAGCTAGTCCCCGCCGTCGAGCAGGCAGTCGACGCCGATGCGACCACCGTCGCGTTCAACAACGGTGAGGCCGCCGGGCAGGAGGTTCCCCACGTTCACTGCCACATCGTCCCCCGGTTCGCCGGCGACGGCGGCGGCCCGATCCACGCCATCGCGGGCGAGACGCCCGAGTTAGCCGACGAGGAACTCGACGCCATCGCAGACGAGATCGGCGAGCGGATCTGACGCCAATCCCCAGCGTCAGCCCCACCTGCCGCCACCGTTTTGTCGATCGAACGTGAGCCCCACCTATGAATCCGATATCCAGGGATCTCGCTCTCGCCCGGGAGAATCCGGCCGCCGCCGCCCTCAATTTCGCGACTGCCGGCTGCTGCCTCCTGCTCTTTGCGGGAACGATCGCCCTTCTCGCGACCGGTCTCCCGACCGGAACCGGTCAGCCGTGGCTCGCCGTCATCGCCCTCGGCGCGCTTGTCGCCCTCCTGTGGACGGTGCTCGTTCCCCTCTATCAGCGGTGGCGGTGAGCGCCATGAGTGGTCGATTTGGCGGCGCTAGAAGAGCAATCCTGTGAGAACGTCTCCGTAGAGCAACGCCACCACCAGTCCGAGAAACACCGGAACCAGAAACGGCGTTCCCGGCGAGATCCACACTTCCTCCTTCTCGCTCACGAGTACCTCGAGTCCCTCCCGGAGCGTCGCGGGGGTCGTCCCGTATGCCGACCCCTCGATATCGTCGAGAAACGCCGCCGCGCCCCAGGCGTCTTCGGTGGCGTTCGCCTCGTCGAGTCCGACTCCTGCCATGGCCGGCTCGTCGAGCTGGCCGCCGTCGGTTTCGGGGGTCGCACCGACGGCACCGTCTGTGGGCAGGTTCGGCTCCTCGGGGAGCGACGCCGGATCGCGGTAGCGATCCGGGCTCTCTCGAAGCTCAGCCAGCGTGAGGCCGCGCCACCGGAGATACATCCGGAGGGCGTCGAGGTCGAGTCCGCCGAGCGAGTGTCCCGCCCGCGTCTCGAGGAGCGTTCCGTGGGTTTCCGGGAGTCGCTCCCAGCTGACGGGCCAGCCCAGAAACATCGCCGGTGTGAGTCGTCCACGAACGCCGTTCCACGCGGCTAGTGCGATCGGAATCGCGATCCCGACCAGCACGGCATTCGTGAGGATGGTAAACGAAAACGCCTCGATGACTCCCGGAGCCAGCGGTAGCTCCACCCCGCCGACGGCGTACCGCGGCGCCGTCGGAAACAGCAACGCGAGCGTCAGCAGCGCCCGGGCGTCGGCGCCGCCGAAGCCGCCGATCCACCAGAAGAGATACGCAAGCGGCACGACGAACCCGAAACTCACCGCTGCCGGGAGCAGGAACTCCTCGGTCCAGGCGGCGCCGCCGGCGTTCCAGCCGAGCCAGCCGTCCCAGACGAGCAAGACGGCTCCGAGGATGCCGAGCGGAATCCAGACGCTCCGCGAGACCCGACGCGTTCTGATATCGCGAAGCGCCACCCAGGCGAAGACCGGAACCGCGACCAGTCGGAGCAGATCCGGTCCCGCCTCCACTGCGGTCGAAAGCGTCACGCTGCCCTCGTTTCTGCCCCACCGGCGTTACGTTTTCGCCTCGTCGGAGTGCAGCTTCCGTTCGTCACTACACGCCGCCTTTACCGACGAAGGCGATCACACTCCTCGATCACGTATGCCCGTCCTGGCCCTCACTGCCAGACGCCCTCGATCCGGTCGAGAAGCGCAACGACGACGACGTGGGGGAGCGTCAACACCGCAATAGCCACCAGATAGACGCCGAGCGCGTCGCCGACGTCAGCCGGTGACTCGGGCACTGCGAGCGCGACCAACCCAATAACGATCAGCCCACCGAGAGTCAACGGTGTTGCGTCACGTGCGAACTGTCCCCACGCCCGCCGGTAGCTCCCGTCTGCGAGTGCTTGACTGGCGTTCGGATCGACCAACATCGTCCGAAGAACGTGGCGCAGCGAGTGCCAGAAACAAAAATAGAGTCCGATGGCGAGAATCGGCGGAACGAGTGCAAAGTAGCCTGCGAGGCCAACTGTCTCGATAGCATCGATCCGCCAGCCGTCCCGGCTCTTTCCTGCCCGAACGAATCCGAGCCCGAGCGTGAGCGCGGTGAGCACTCCCAAACTGGCTCCGACGATCAGTCGCCCGGTCGTCGTGAACGCCGGTTCCAGCGCCCCAGCGCTCCCCGGATCGAACAGTGATACGATGCTGGTCGCCACGAGGGCGTACTGCTCAGGAAAGGCGACGAGCGGAATGAGCATCGGAAATGCGCCACGGACCACGAGGGTGAGGACTCGAACGGACTGGTGTTCTGTGTGACTCGCTGCAAACAGCGACCGAAGCGTGTAGACGTCACCCTGGCCCCAGTGGACGGCGGTGAGCAGGATGAATCCCGCAAACGCTACCACTGGCGTGACGACCCAGACGACAGCGTAGCTGCCGCCAACGATCAGGTACAGCAGCCCCACGCCGAGCATGGAGCGAACCGTCACTGCCTCGCCACTGGCTCGCGGAAGTACGAGATGATCGACGGCTCCGTGTGGCAGACCGAGGACGAGGAGACTCATCGCGAACGGAAGAATCTGCACCCACAACGGAAGCGATGCAACGGCTGTGATCGCCGTTAGGCCGAGTCCTAGCAGAACAGTTACGATCGCGCCGCCAGTCGCGACTCGACGCGCTTCTCGCCGCGCGGTGGCGCTCGACTGTGGTGTCTGGGTTGGGTACCGGCCGAACTCACGGCCCATTCGAACTCACCGACCGGTGGACGACCGTCGTCAGCCTCGGGACGTCGTGAGCGCGATCGAGCAGCCACAGGTACAGCATGATTCCCTGGACGAGGAAGACGTTCGTCACGACGAAAAACAGGGCCTCCTCGATCGGGAGTCCGAACAGCGTTATGCCGACGGTGTGGCTCTCTGAGATGACCCAGACGCCGAGTTCGATCGCCGTCCAGTCGACGACCCAGAGGTACAGTGTCGGAACCGCGATGGCGACCGCGACGGTCCGCCGAATCTGCCAGAGGTAGGTCCAGCCAAAGCCCCACTGGATCGCGAGGATTGGGCCCGCCCAGAGCAACAGCCACCCGAGGTAGTACGTCGCCGTCCCCTGGGTCAGATACCAGCCGACGGCGCCGATAGCCAATCCGGCCAGGACCCCCGCAATACGGTGACTACGCGGGATCCACAGCGACCGGTCGGCGATTTTGGGCACCTGAAACAGCCAGAACGCCGTCAGGATCGGCTGCAGGATGAAGAACATGTACTCCTCGATCGGCGTGTACCAGAGCCGTCCCATGACCGCACCTTCGCCATACCACCAGACTCCGGCGGGGATCAGGTGGTTTGTCCACGGGGTCGTGTAGACGACGGCGAGTACGATCATGATGGCGAGACCTGAAAGCGGCTTTGGCCCCCACCAGGCGCTCTCGCGGTGGTAGGCGAGCCAGCCGAGGACGAGGATCGGGGGCAGGATGAAGACGAGGTGTACCTGCAGGTATGTGAGTGGAACAGTCATGGCTACACGAGCGTGGGTGTGGTGTGTGTACTCGACCCGGGCGATACAACGGTTTCGGTTGGGCCGCACGTGCATCCTTCATCACCGGTACTGGTCACTCGATCGTGACACGGAACAAACGTCGTGACAACTCGAACCCACACGTTCCGTCGTGGCGTGTGCCAGCGCGCCGAAACGGTGGGTACAGTCATCACGGCGTTAGTCGTCGCCGGGTGTGTAGCCGGGGAGACTCGCGCCGTAGTCGGCGCCGCCGGTGATCGAATCGGGCTCTTTGATCACGTAGAACATCGCGACGAAGGTCACGATGTACTTGGTGATGATGTCGAGGACGCTGTAGCCCCACGAGGTGATGGCCACGTCGAGGAGCGCGAAGCCTTCCACGCCGAGTGCCCACAGAATTGGGTAGCCGAACCAGCCGACGACAGTGAGTATTTTCAGTGTTGTGAATAGGTCACCGGTACCGGTACGTTCGGCCTCGGCCGACCAATCGACGAGGATAACGTAGACGATGACGAGGAAGAAGATCGAACTGATCGCGAACCACCACCAGCGCATGATCAGACTCGAGGTGGTGAGCGCGGCCGCGAGGCCAGTGATACACATCGCGATAGTAAATGCACAGGTCGTGAGGATCTTCGTCCAGTTCGAGCCAGCGATCATGCCGAGGGCGATGAGGATGAACGGCGTGGAGAATGTCCATGTGAGGTACCGCCCCCACATCGTCAGGACGCCATCCTCACCAGCAGTCACCGTGCCTTCTGCGGGATGGCCACTCGGCATCTCGATGATACTGAGTGTAAGCCCTGATGTCAATCCCGAATAACTCGAGATCGAGACGACCGAGATCAGCATCAGCGACATCGCGATGAGCTTCGCCCGTGGGTCGGTGAGGTTCCGGCCTAGATACGCGATGCCGAGAATCGTAAATCCCGCGAGGGCGATGTTGAGGACAAACGACAGGGCGAGGACCGTGTCGTCGAAGACGTAATCGAACAGTTCTGCTTGCGTGAGTCCGTTTTCGAGCGCAATTCGTTGGATGTCGAACGCGAGTCCATTTGCTGGTGACATGACTGTTTGACGATGCTACCTTCAACAAATTAAAGTATTGTCCATACAGGTAAGGCTAGTGTCTGCATAACTGTCTTGAGACGGTGATTTTCTTCGGGTTACCCGCCTCGATTGATATACTAGGTGTTTTCGGGATCGCGGTTTGCGAGCACGACCACGAGCGCTCCACCTCCGATGACCCAGAAGACGCCCAGCCCGAGCAGGACGATGTTTGCGGTGACGGCCCCGGTGACACCGATCGTGGCGCCGAACAGGACGATTGTAACGAGCATCAGTCGGTAGAACCCCTCTTGCTCGACGAACCAGCGAACGTACTCTTCCATGTGCGACGATGGGGTCGGAGGTGTGGTAGGTATTATGCCTCACCGGGGGGTCCCAGGTGTCGACGGCACCCACACCTACCGTTCTTTGATACACTCGAACGTCCCGTATACACAGCTTTATAACAGTTTCCGGGGTTGGCCACCCTCTCATTGTTAGGCGACACTGTTTCACATGGTCGATCACTACCAGTACGTAACCCGGACCCAACGGCGTCCGAGCGGTGAGTGTACCTGTGCCCACTGGACTCAAACGTGATCTTGGATTGCTTTCGACGACGGCTCTCGCTATCGGGGCGATGGTCGGTAGCGGTATTTTCATTTTACCGGCGATCGCCTACGACGCGGCGGGGCCGGCAGCCGTCCTCGCTTTCTTCTTGGCAGGGCTGCTCGTCTTGCCAGCCGCGATCAGTGCTGCCGAGATGGCGACAGCGATGCCCGAAGACGGCGGGGCATACATTTACGTCGAGCGTGGGATGGGTCCGGTGCTGGGAACTGTCGCCGGTATCGGGACTTGGCTCATGCTCTCGCTCAAGAGTTCTCTCGCGCTCGTCGGCGGCGTTCCCTACCTCGTGGTGTTGGCGCCCGAACTTGCCGACTGGATCGTCCCCTTCGCGATTGGGCTAGCCATATTCTTTACCACCGTGAACATCGTGAGCGCCGAGGGCTCCGGCCGGATGCAGTTTCTCATCGTCGGCGTCATGTTGCTCGTGATGGCGTTGTTCGTTGGAGGTGGTCTTTCCACCTCGACGTTCGATGGTGGACAGACCGCAGGCAGTTTTGACCTCACGAGCGACGGCTTGTTGGCGGCTATCGGGGTCGTCTTCGTCTCCTATGCAGGCGTCACGAAAGTGACTGCCGTCGCTGAAGAGGTCGAGAACCCTGGGCGAAACCTCCCACTGGCGATGGTTGGCTCCCTGCTGTTTACCACCGCCCTCTACGTCGCCGTCGTCTGGGTCGCTATCGGCGTCGCGGACCTCGATCCCGGCGCCGGCTTCGTACCGGAAGGGGGAGAAGACACCGCGCCGATCGCGGCGGCGGCCGACGCCATCTTCGGCCAACTCGGGGTGATCGCCATCGTCCTGGCGGCCCTGCTTGCGCTCGCGTCGACGGCTAACGCCGGCCTCCTGGCAGCCTCGCGGTTCCCCTTTGCGATGGCTCGGGACGGTCTCGTTCCACCGCGCCTCGAGGACGTGAGCGACCGATTTGCGACGCCGGTCAATGCCATCGCACTCACTGGTGCGGTGATGGTCGTTCTCGTCTCCGTTTTCCCGGTCCAGCAGATCGCCCAGTTCGGCAGTGCGTTCCAGATCCTGGTGTTCATCCTGCTCAACATCGCTATCGTCGGCTTTCGTGAGGGGACCATCGAGAATTACAACCCCGAATTCATCGCGCCCTGGTACCCGTGGCTCCAGTTTATCGGGATCGGTGGGGGAGTGCTCGTGTTGAGCCAGATGGGACTCGTCCCCTTCCTCGGTTCGCTGCTCATCGTTGTGGGCTCGCTGGGCTGGTACGGCCTCTACGTTCGACCGCGGGTCGACCGCGAGGGAGCGGCCCGAACGGGTGTCCGTCAGAGTGTCAGCGAGGCTGCGCTCACGCGAACCCGAGAACAGTTCGCGGCCGACCGTCGACGGGACGTCCTCGTCTCGCTGACACCTGCGACTACCGAGGCGGCCCGGACGGACCTCCTCCGTATCGCCACTGATCTTACCCAGCTCGGTGGTGGCTCAGTGACGGTGACCTCCTTCACCGAACGACCCCACCGGGCGTTTACCGACAGCGGCCCGACCGTCACCACCAGTGAGCGCCCGGACTGGATCGAGACGGCCTCGCGTGCCCCGTGGGCTACTGAGAACTCAGACGCAGCGCCCGATCGGCGAGGGAGCAAGAGCTCCGACGACCACTCTGGCGGTCACGATGGCTCCCTTCGAACGAGCGGTGACCAACCCATCAAGACGGCCGAACAGCCCTCGATTACCTACCGTGAAATCACGAGTGAGTCGACGCCCGAAGCTATTGTCGAATACGCCTCTTTCGAGGGCCACGATCTGCTCGTGCTCGAGCGCCGTCGCGAGGAATTACACGACCGATTTCCCACCGGCATCACGAGCTATGTGCTCCGACACGCACCCTGTGGCGTCGTTCTCGTCGAAGATCGTGGCTTCGACGGCGCAGACGAGATAGCGGTCGTAACTACACGTGGCGCGTACGACCCGCTAAAATTGCTCGTCGCCGACGCGATCGCCGAGGAAACCGGCGCCGAGCTGACCCTCTTGCAGGCGGTGCCTGCCGACGTCACTGACGCCCGTCGGGCCACGGTCGAAGAGTACCACACTGAGCTGACTCGGTTGCTGGCGGTGCCTGTCACCTCACGAATCATCGAGGCCGACGATCGACTTGCGGGATTAGCTCGCTTCGCTGAGACGGCAGACTTGGTGGTGACCGGAACCGAAAGCCGTGGCCTCGGTGGATTGCTCCTTGGCCGACCCGGAGATCGTCTTGTCGACGCCGTCGATGCGACGGCGATCATGGTTCAACCGGCGGACCAGCAGCGACCCGGCCTCGTCCAGCAGTACGTCCTCGACCGACTGTTCGATGGGTGAGCCTGCCCTTTTCGTCGTTGCCCCGAGATGGCATCTCTGATCCGTGGATTTACTCACCATGCCCACTGCTATCCACAGCTGTGAACAGTGTGTTCCCGGTATAGACGTGGCTATGCGTAGCGGCTCATGGGACCGCATCGAACGCGATCCCACCGAACTAGTCTGCTCGGTAAACGAGCGTCCTACGTTGCAGTTTAGATGACGCGGTTCTGAAGATAGTCGAGGTGTTTCGCGTTGTAGACGATCCTGACCTCGTCGGTCTCTGCGGAGCCGATGCAGGTCAGACGGACGTTCTTGTCTTCGACCTCTTCGTCCGAGAGGATCTGCTGCATGTCCATCTCGATCTCGCCCTCAACGACGATGGCGGCACAGTTCGCACAGGCGCCGGCGCGACACGAGAAGGGCCAGTCGTAGCCCTGGGCCTCTGCGGCCTCCAGGATGTACTCGCCTTCGGCCACGTCGAGGCTCCCGTAGTCTTCGTCGCCCAGATCTTCGTCGGCGGCCTTCTCGAAGGCCTCGGCGTCCATCTCCCATCCCTGATCGTCCACTACTTCGTAGTTGAGGTATTCTACTGTGGGCATCAGACGGCGGTTCGTGTCCCGCACTGGTATAGCTTGCTGTTCAGTCCTACATCGTTGTTCCCACGGAATGGTGTCTTCGAGCGAAATCCGAACGGGTTCCTCAAAAAATATCTGCCTAATTGCCGAGATTGTGGATCTCCCGAGGACTCTTCTCGCATCGTCGTGAAGCTGCGTCGACACGCGCCTCATCTCGATACGTCAGCCCGGTAGGTTCCTCCTACAGCGGTCACAGCCCGAATATCGGGACGAACTGAAAGGTAAGAAACGCGCCGACAGTTGAGAGAATCGGGACGACGTTCTGCATCAGAATAACCCGGGCGGTCGTCGAGGGATCGAACAGATCTGAGGCCTTCGGAATCTCCGTGACGTCCTCCTGGCCGATCTCTGGTGCCTCTTCGCCCTCCTCTTCAGCGGTGAGTGCCCCGACGGAGACCGCGGTCTCCTCGCCGCGAGCGGCATCAGAGAGCCGCGTCGTTCGAGTCGCTCGCCCCCAGCCCAGCCCAACGATCGACATGGTGGCGATAACGACGAAACTCGCCGGGATGCCAATCCAGGAGAGGCCGACGACGATGGTGGAACTGATCACGGCGACGACGACGGCCGCGGTCAGCGGCAGGTTCGTGATGTCGTTGCCGAGCGTATCGAGCGTCCGCCTGGCGATGGTAAAGGCTCCAATAGCGACCGCGACCGACCCGATGAGTATCGCCGGATTCTCCGCTAACGCGCCGCTTCCGACCAGCGGTGCGACCGCGTTTGCGATGTTGCTCGTCCCCGAACTGAACGCCATCAGGCAGCCGATGAGGATGACGACCCACGAACCGATCCACTCGCGCCTGGAGACACCGCTCTCGATGCTCAGCCGCGGAACAGCCCCGCTTGTGTCGAATCCGACCAGCGCGTCCTCGGCTGCGTTGCCCTCGATCGCGACCCACTCGTTGATGCGCGTGTAGAAGTACCGCCCGACGACGCCGCCGACCCAGAAGCCGATGATCGGGGCAACGATCCACCAGATCGCGATCTCCCCCATCACCGCCCAGTTGAGCTCTCCGGCTGCGAGTCCCAGCGCGGCGATCGCGCCGACGGCGGTCATCGACGTCGACGCGGGAACACCCGCTCGATTGCCGATGAACAGCGCGCCGCCGATAAAAAAGAGGACGGCGACGTTGGCCTCGAGCGTGAAGACTGCTGTGTCGGTCACCAGTTCGGTACCGAGCGTGTGGACAACCTCGCGGCCGATCGTCCATGCGCCGACGATAAAGAAGACAGACATTAGCGCCGCGGCGATCCCCTTCGAGAGAATGTTCGCGCCGACGGCGGGGCCAAACGCCGGCCCCGTCGTCGCGCCGCCGATGTTGTAGCCGACAAAGATGGCGACCAGAATCCCGACGAGCAGCAGAATGTCGCTCACGTCCGTCAATCACGTGGTTCGGAGGTAAAAACCTACGCGATCTACCCGTCGATCCCACCGTGAACACCGCCTGTGCCTCGCGATCCCAAGTGACTTCAACTGACTCTGCGTACTGTGGCACAGTACATGGACTCTCGACTCGCATTCGCTTCGAGGGACTTCTGCCGGCGTCCCGCTTCGGAGTCGCGATCTCAGCGTCGTCTCGTCGCCACCGATTGCTTCGATCGACCCGTCCACCGGAACGAGGGTGATGAGCGCCGATGTTGAATCCGGTTCGCGTCGATGCTGCCGTCGATCTGGCCTACGGTGCGTTGATCGCCCTCTCGATCGTTCTGATCGCAACGCTGGATACCAACATCGGCCTCGCGTTCGGAATCGGTGTCTTCGCATCGTACGTCATCCACGTCGTCTGGAAGATGGCCCGATTTGATCCCAACTGGATGACCCAGGCTGTCGAGGAGACGGTGGGTCAGACCGTCGAAAAACAGGTTGGGGAGACGGTCGAGAAGACTGTTGGGGAGACGGTTGAGAAGACGGTCGGAGAGACGGTCGAGGAGACGGTCGGAGAGACGGTCGAGGAGACGGTCGGAAAGACTGTCGAAGAACAGGTTGGCGAGACCGTCGAAGAGACGGTCGAAAAGACAGTTGGCGAAACTGTCGAAGAACAGGTTGGGGAGACCGTCGAGAAGGCGGTCGGGGAGACGGTTGAGAAGACGGTTGGCGAAACCGTCGAGGAGACGGTTGAGGAAACGGTCGGCGAGACCGTCGAAAAGCAGGTCGAAGCGGTGCAGGCCCAGATCGACGCCGTCGACGAACGGATCGACCGTCGTCCCCGCGAGGACGAGGTCGAAGAACTCGTCGATAAGTCGGCTGACGAAGAGGGCTCGGACACCTAAGGCGGTACCCGAAGCAGTTGACAACGCTGGTGCGTAGCGACGAAACGCGTGGCAACCGGACCCCTCGAAGACGGTTCAGCGAACAACCGTAACCGGGACCGGCGCTCGTTTCGTCACCGTCTCGGCGACGTTTCCGACGAGAAACCGGTGTGTCGTTCGGTCCCAGTCGGCGCCGTGGCTCCCGAGGATAATCGCGTCATAACCCTCGGCGCGGTTGACGATCTGTCGGGCCGGGTGGCCCACGCCGACGATCGTCTCGATCTCTCGATCTCGCTTCTGGGCGACGCCTCGTGCGCGCTCGAAGACCGGCTCGGCCCGCTTGGCAGCGGCGTCGCTGACGTCGTCTTCGAGGACGAGCCCCACCGCGTCGCCCATCATCATCGAGGGAACACCGACGATGTTGAGGACGGTGACCTCGGCATCTGGATGGGCATCGAGTGCGTACGCTAAGGCGGAGGCGGCGTGCTCTGAGTCATCCATCGGGACAAGGACTCGGGTGTGCATACCCGAGATACGTCATCCGGGACTGTAAGTATCTGCCTTCATACGCTGCCGAGACCGAACTCCGTTCTCCTCAGGCGACGCCAGGAACCGCCACGAAGAAGCCGTAGGCCAGAATTGTCGACATTGACGGCCCGATAATCCACATCGAGACGTACTTGATTACCGCCCGCGGATTGAACAGGTCGCTCGCATCGATTACGTCCTCGGATTCGGCCTCCCCGATCGCCGGAGTCGGCTCGTCTTCGTTCTCTTCGGCCACGATCGCACCCAGTTCGATCTCGCGGTCCTCGGCGTCGCTGTCGCGGGTAACTGCTTCCCGGAACGTGATCGGACGAGTTGCTCGGCCCCACCCGATTCCGACGATCGTCATCACGGTTGCCATCACGAGGCTGATCGGGATGCCGATGTACGAGAGGGTGGTCGTGATACTCGAGGCGATCACCATAACGAACAGCGCCGCCAGCAGGGGGATATCGCTTAACTCGCCGCCAACGGAGTCCATCGTCCGTCGGGCGATAGTGAACCCACCGAGCCCGATCGCGAGCGTCGCGACGACGATCGCGACGTCAGCGTCGAGTCCGCCGGCGCCGCCAACTAGAGGCGCTGCGGCGTTCGGAACGTTGCTCGCGCCGGCGCTGAACGCCATGTAACAGCCGATCACGAGCACCATACTTGTCGTCCCGAACTCCATGCGCGTCGTGTTCGGGCCGAACGCCGGACGTGGAACCGTGCCGTTGCGATCGAGGACCAACAACGGTCCCTCAGACTTCTCGATATCGACCCGGCGGTTGACCGCTGGGTAGATGTAGCGTCCGATGATTCCACCGATCCAGAAACCGATGATCGGGGTGACGACCCACCAAGAGATGATTTCCGCGATCGTCGCGTAGTTGAGCGTGTCCGTTGCGAGGCCGAGTCCGGCGATTGCACCGACGGTGGTCATCGAGGTCGGCACTGGGACGCCGAAGATGTTCGCGACCAGCATGCCAAGACCGATAAAGAAGAGCACTGCGACGCCTGCCGTGAGCGTCAACTCGGTCGTGATGATCCCTTCGCTCAGCGTGTCCATCACGTTCCGGCCGACGGTCCACCCGCCGAGGAAGACGAAGACCGTCATGACCGCCGCTGCCGTCGTCTTTTTGACGATACCGGCTCCGACGGATGGCCCCCACGTGATCCCAGTCGAGGAGCCCCCGATGTTGAAGCCCACGAAGACCGAGGCCACGACCCCAACTAGCAGCAGCGTCTCCACCATTGGTAACCAGTACGATCGTGCGCATAAAATAGGTACTGGAATATACTGATACATTATCTGAATAATATACGTTCGAGCGACCCGATCGGCGTCGAAACCGCCGCCTTTACTCGCATTCCCCACGCTCACTCGAGTATGACGCGCGAAGATACGGGTTCGGGAATCGACCACGACGCGTTCGAGGTCGTCCCGGCCGTCGACGTTCAGGATGGCGAGGTCGTCCAGCTCGTGCAGGGCGAACGTGGCACTGAGAAGACCTACGGTGACCCCGTCGACGCGGCCCGACGATGGATCGATGCTGGCGCCGAGACCCTTCACCTCGTCGACTTAGACGGGGCGTTCGAGGGCGAGCGGGCGAACGCAGCGGCCATCGACGCGGTCGTCGAGGCGGTCGACGTCCCCACGCAACTGGGCGGGGGGATCCGCACCGCTGATGACGCCATCGACCTCCTCGAACGCGGCGTCGACCGCGTGATCCTCGGGACGGCGGCCGTCGAGAACCCCGAAATCGTCCGCGAGGTGAGCGACACCCATCCCGACAGCGTGGTCGTCAGCCTGGACGCGAAAGACGGCGAGGTCGTCGTCGAGGGCTGGACCGAGGGTGCCGGAATCACGCCCGTCGAGGCCGCCGAACGCTACGCCGACCTCGGCGCGGCGGGGATCCTCTTTACGAACGTCGACGTCGAGGGCCAGCTCGAGGGCGTCGCGACCGAACCCGTCCGCGAGCTGGTCGAGGCCACGGATATTCCGGTGATCGCCAGTGGCGGCGTCGCGACGCTCGAGGATCTGCGCCAACTCCAAGCGACCGGTGCGGCCGCCGCGGTCGTCGGCAGCGCGCTCTACGAGGGCCAGTTCACGCTCGAGGAAGCGAACGACGCGGTCACGAAATAACTTAGCCTGAAACAGTGGCCGGGAGCGCGCCTCGCCGATCTGGCGAGGCGTGCGACCCGGGGGAGGGCAGGCGCAGCTACGATCTTCACCGCGAGCAGCCGTCAGGCTGCGAGCGGGCCGACGACTGATGTGAGGCGTGTTTCACACGCCGAACGGAAGGAGGAGTGCTTTTGGTCCAGCTTTTGCCGAGGGACGTCGCGAAGGCGCAACTGCGCCTTCGCGACAGACCGCAGCGCAAAAGGTGGGTTCTTAGGACTGCCAGAACGCCGGCGTCAACAGGACGAGGACGGGGATGATCTCGATGCGGCCGACCCACATCATCACGACCATCGCGGCGCGGGTCGTGGTGGGGAACTCGCCGTAGTTGTCCATTGGGCCGGCGCTCTCGAAGGCGGGGCCGATGTTGAGAAAGATCGAGGCAGCGGCGCCGAGCGCCTCGAACTCGGTGACTGAGGCGCCGTGGCGGGCGGCATCGACGACGATCAGGACCGTCAGGGCGAAAAAGAGCACGAGCGCGAGCAGGACGTATGCGAAGATGTCCGTGATGGTGTCCTCGTCGATGACGCTGTCGCCGAGGCGGATCGGACGGACCGCCTGTGGATGAACCGAGGTAAACAGGTTCCGCCGGAGTGCTTTTCCGATCACGAGCCAGCGCAGGCTCTTGATCGAACAGGTCGTGCTGCCGGCCATCCCGCCAACGAACATGCACAGAAAGAGGACGTGTTTCGCGCCGGCGCTCCAGAGGTCGAAGTCCATCGAGGCGTAGCCGGTCGTCGTCACCAGCGAGGTGACGTTGAAGACTCCGTGGCGGATCGTTGGCTCCAGTCCGCGATCGAAGGAGGCGTCGGCCGCCAGAATTCCGACGACGATGGCGCTCGCTCCCGCCAACACGGTCAGATAAAACCGGAATTCCTCGTTTCGCAGCGGTCGCTCGTAGTCGCCCTGAACCACGTAGTAGATGAGCACGATGTTCGTCGCGCCGAGGATCATGAAGGGGATGATCGCCCACTGAACGATCGGTGCGAACGCGCCCGCGCTTTCGGCTTCGGGCGAGAAGCCGGCCGTCGCGACGCTCGTCAGCGCGTGGGAGACGGCGTTAAAGAGGTCCATGTTCGGCGCTACGCCGAGTAGGTGGAGTCCGTAGAAAACGACCGCTGCAGCGACGGTCAGCCCGACGTACAGTCCCCAGATCAGCCGGGCGGTTTCGCCGATGTGTGGGCGCAGTTTTCGGACGTTTCTGGTCTGGGACTCTGTCTCCATCAGCTGGGCCCCACCGACCATCAGGTTCGAGAAGAGGCCGATGGCGACGACCAGGATGCCGAGGCCGCCGAGCCACTGGATCAGCTGTCGCCACAGGAGGATCGACCGCGAGTGCTCCCCGAAGTCGTCGATGACGGTCGCACCCGTCGTCGTGATGCCGCTCATGCTCTCGAAGAGGGCGTTGACCGGTCCGGCGATCGACCCCGACCCAGCGACCACGAAGGGAATCGCACCGATGACGCCGACGCCGAGCCAGGTGAGTGCGACGGTCAGGAGCCCTTCCCGGTGGCCCATATGCGGATCCCGATCTAGTCGCTCGAGTCCGTATCCGAGCGCGGCCGTAACGAGAATCGCGACCAGAAACGGAAGGGGGTCGTCGCCGTCGAACAGTGCCAACACTAGCGGTGCTGCCAGCGGAACGGCGAGCCACTTCAGAACCGTTCCGGCCAGACTACAACTCGACCGCCAGTCGACGCGGACGCGCATTCGTCACCAGTTGTGGCCGGGGGGACGATAATCCGTTCGGAACGTCTTTGGCACCGCTAGCTACCGACACCGCAGCATCCGGTCCGAGCACGGGTTGTCCGTTCTCACGACTGCTTGTAGCCGTGACCGACGTAGAGGGCGACGACGTTTACCGAGAGCAACACCAGAAACGCGACCAGTGTCGTCAGATCGCCCAGCCCTTGGGTGAGCAACGGGAGATGGACGAACGGGAGGGCAATCGCCAGCCAGAACGAGAGGAACTGCGCTGGTCGCTTTAGCTTCTGGAGGTGAAACCGGCTTTCGTGCCGGTCGGCGTCGGTGGATGAGGGCGTAATCGTCTCGTTCGAGAGCGGGGAGCGGTTCGACATCGATGGAATCCTCGGCTGTCACTGACTGTGTTCGCTACTATCATATAACCCACAGACGATTCTCACGGTTTTCCTCGTTTTTACCGTCCCTGTCATCTTCCGACACTACCTGAAACTCCTATAGATGGCTCTAGATGTTTTAAAACACTCTCTAAGAGACGTATCCCGGTCCGCGGACCGCGAGCGCAATCGCCTTGTACCGTCGGGTTCCTGCGTACTCCATGAGCGATCGAACGGCGACGGTCACGCGCGAAACCGGCGAGACCGCGATCGAGTGTCTGGTCGCGGTCGACGGAAGCGGTGAGGCGACGGTCGAAACTGGCGTAGGATTTTTCGATCACATGCTCACGGCGCTCGCCAAGCACGGTCTCTTCGACCTCGAGATCTCCTGTGACGGCGATCTCGAGGTCGACGACCATCACACGGTCGAAGACGTTGCGATCGCCCTCGGGACCGCGCTCTCGGAGGCGCTCGGCGACCGAGCCGGCATTGTCCGCTACGCCGACCGGCGCGTTCCGCTGGACGAGGCCGTTGCGGACGTGGTCGTCGACGTCAGTGGCCGGCCTCGATTCTACTTCGACGGGTCGTTCTCCCAAGACCGGGTCGGCGAGTTTACGAGCGACATGGCTCGCCACTTCGCGGAGTCCCTCGCGATGAACGCCGGGCTGACGCTTCACGCCTCGGTCGAAGGCGAGAACGCCCACCACGAGATCGAGGCGCTGTTCAAGGCGCTTGCCAGAGCGCTCGACGACGCGACGCGACTCGACGACCGCCGCGAGGATGCCCCGAGCACCAAGGGGACCCTCTCGGAGTGAGCCCTGTTCAGACCCGCTGCAGCTGTCCGTCTATCTCTCTGAACTCCTCCTCGCTGATGGCGTAGTCGACGATCGCGTCTACTTCGTTGGGCTGCAGGTCGTAGGCACCGGCTGCCAGCGACTCGACTGCGTCTCGCTCCATCGGAAACTCTCGGTTTCGCAGGAGGCGTACGACCTTCCCGTAGGAACGAGGTGGGCGATCGGATTCGGTTGTCTCTGCCGATTGTACAGTGACTTCGCTGCCTTCTTCGTCCTCCTCGGCGCTTTCGACGCCTTCTTCGGCATCGTCTCGCTCGACCGTTGTGGGAGCTTCGAACGCGTCTGTCGGCGCGTCCGCAGCGTCGTCGGCTCCGTCCGGTTGGTCGTCGCTATCCACGGATTCGTTTGATCCAGTAGACTCGTCGCTACTGTCGGCTCGTGGCGCGTTCTCTGCGCCGTCGAGCCGAGCGAAAAGCGGTTCCAGTAGTCCGCCGAGGCGGTTTCGACACGCCCCACAGAGCATGACGCGTCGCTGCTCGTCTTCGGTTGGCTCCAGTTCCGGCGGGACGATCTCGAACGTGCCAGCCGCCTCCCCCTCGCAGAAGTCACACCGGGTTATCGATCGCATACGGCCCGATACTGACCGCTGGGTAAAAAACGTCCGTCAGACGATTCTCGCTGTTGGTCGACCACCGAACATTATAGTTCGGCCCCCGTACTGCCGGCAACGAATGTTCGACGATATCATGGAGAAGTTCGAGGGCTCACCGAGCCAACAGGCGGTCATCCGCCTGCTGTTAGAGCGCGGGTTCTCGGTCAACGACGAGGGTCGGGTCGTCTCGGGTGGGATCGAAATCCCGAACACGGGTATCGCCCGCGAGATCGGCGTCGATCGACGCGTCGTCGACTCGACGACCGACGTCATCCTCGGCGATTCCGAACTGCGCCGGATCTTCCAGAACATCTCGCAGGTACCGAGTCTGATGGACCTCGCGCCGGTGCTCGATCTGACCGTCCTCGCCGTCGAGGTCGACGACGCCGAGGCGACCGGCATCGTGGCCACGGTGACGGGCCTACTCGCCGACCACGATATCTCGATTCGCCAGACGATCAGCGAGGACCCGGAGTTCACCGACGAACCCCGCCTCTACTTGATTACGGACGACGACCTTCCCGGCGACGTGATCACCGGACTGCGAGACCTCGAATTCGTTCGCCGGATCGAACTTCAGTGAGCCGGCAGCCCCTGTCGTCGTCGAGCCAGCGCACACTTCCACAGTGACCGACCCAGACACCTACCGGACGATCGCCGAGCCCGCCACCAGCCGGTTCGTCGTTCGCGGCTCCGAGTTCGTCGGCCGCGTTCGCCCCGTCGCCGACGTCGCTGCGGCCGAGGCGTTCGTCGAGGCGGTGCAGTCTGAGTACGACGACGCGACCCACAACGTCCCCGCCTACCGCGTTCGCGCCGATTCCGACGGCCAGTTCCTGCGTGCGTATCAGAGCGACGAGGGCGAACCCGCTGGATCGGCGGGGAAACCCGCGCTGAACGTCCTCGAACAACGCGATCTCGAGAACGTCGCCGTCGTCATCACGCGCTACTACGGCGGGACGAATCTCGGCGTCGGCGGACTCGTCCGGGCGTACTCCCGGGCCGTCACCGAGGCGATCGACGAGGCCGGCGTCGTCGAAAAGCGACCCCACGTCAGGCTCCAGTTTACCGTCGAGTACGACGACTCCGGTACCGTTCGGGGGATCTTGGAGAGCGCGGGGGTCGACTTCGACGCGGCGTACGACGCAACGGTCCGGTTCGACGTGCGCGTTCCGCGGGCCGACTCCGACGCGCTTGCGGACCGACTGCGCAGCGCCACGAGCGGGCGCGTCGACCCTGGGCCCGGAGAGACCTCTGGCGGATAACGAACTGACCCGCTCCCGGCACGCAACGGGAGTACACTTACCCGCCTGGACCGGCGACCAACGTGTATGGATCGCAACGTCGGCGGCCTCGACCGGTTTCTCCGGTTCGTCGTGGCGATTACCCTGGTCGGCTACGGCTACCGAACCCGCTCGCGCCTCTCGGGAACGCTCGCGTTTCTCGCCGGGTTCGACCTGTTCGCGACCGCCGTCATCCAGCGCTGTCCCCTGAACGCGCTGCTCGGTATCGACACCTGTGGCGGCGGTGGCGACTGAACGGCTCTCGTTTTGCTACCCGGACTCCAGGGCCCATCCAACGCTCCTGTATGCACTCCTTTCCACTCGAAACCGTCTGCTATCGGTTATTTGGGCCGCCATAACGAAACCGCCAACGAGGCTGGATAGAACTATGCACGGTTCCCGAGACGACGCTGTGCTGGTGCCTGGTGTCACCGCCCCGAGCAGCGTCAGTTGTTTACGATCGCTCAACCCGCGCGGCGTCCGCACTATCGTCGGCTCTGAATCTCCCACAACGCCGGCCGCTGCGTCGCGCCATTGCGACGCGTTCGTCCAGGTGCCTGACCCTGGAGCCAGCCTCTCGGCCTACGGCGACGCGCTACTGTCGGTGGCCCGACGGGAGGACGTCACAACGATCATCCCGGTTCGAGAGGAGGACGTTCACGTCCTCGCGGCGAACCGGGACGCCTTCGCGGAGATCGTCGAGACGCCGTGGCCGGATATGGAGACACTGGGCCGCGTCCAGGATCGGGTGAAGCTGTTCGAGGCCGCCGAAGAGGCGGGTATCGAGACCCCGAAGACGGCTCCGCTCACGGAGTGGGACGACTGGTCCGACGAGACGATCATCAAGCCACGGTACACCCTCGCCTCGCCGGAGTTCCTCGGCCCGGACGCCGATCTCTCGGACATCGGGACGACGGTGTACAACGAGCCCGGAAAGCGTCCCTCGGCGGCGGGCTATCGTGATCGCTGGGGCCACGTTCCACTCGTCCAGGAGTATCTCTCTGATCCCCGCGAGTTCGGCTTTTTCGCCCTCTACGACCACGGCGAGCCAGTCGCGACGTTCCAGCACTGCCAACAGCGCGGCTACAAGTACTGCGGCGGGCCCAGTTCCTACCGCGAGTCGGTCGATATCCCGGCCCTCGAGACCGCAGGCCGCTCCCTGCTGGACGAACTGGAGTGGCACGGGCTCGCCATGGTCGAATTCCTGCGCGATCCCGAGACGGGCGCGTTCAAACTGATGGAGATCAATCCACGGTTCTGGTCCTCGCTTCCGTTTACCGTCCGTGCCGGCGTCGACTTCCCGCGGTACTACTGGGAGCTCGCGACCGATCAGCCGATCTCTTTTTCTGGCGAGTACGACGTGGGCATCGGCGGCCACCTCCTGCGCGGGGAGCTGTGTCACCTCCACAGCATCCTCACCGAGGAGTATCCACTCGTCGAACGTCCCTCGTTCGCCGGTGCGCTCCGGGACGTCGCCACCTCGCTCGCCCGCAACCCCCGATTCGATTACGCGACGATCGACGATCCAGTGCCGTTCATACAGGACGGACTCAACTCCCTCCGGGCGAGCGCCGAGGGACAGCCACTCCCCAGCGTTGGCTCGCGACCGTCACCGAAACAGCAACCGGAGCCCTAAAACAGCCGCCCCGGCTGCAATCGCACAGCTCCGGCCGATCAGGTCGTTCGGAACGCCCGGTCTCCGGCGTCTCCAAGCCCCGGGACGATGAATCCGTGGTCGTCGAGATGGCTGTCGATCGAGACTGTCAGGAGATCAGCTTCGGGACACGACTCGCCGACTCGAAGCAGTCCCTCAGGTGCGGAAACCGCCGAGAGGACGATCAGGTTCTCCGGCTCCGGCGAGTTCTCGACGACGTGGTCTAAGACGGTACACATCGTCGAGCCGGTCGCGAGCATCGGATCGGCGACGATTACCGTATCGTCCTCGGTGATCTCGGGAAGCTTCACGTAGTCGACCGTGATCGGGAACGAGCCGTCTTCGTCCCGGCCGGCCTCCTCGTCGCGGCTGGCGCTGATGACACCCTGTCGGGCGCGGGGGAACGCCTTCAACAGTCCCTCGACGAACGGCGTCGCTGCCCGGAGGACGTTGATGATAACGACGTCGTCGAGTCCGCGGACGCGCTCGCCCATCGTCGGCTCCAGGGGGGTCTCGATCTCGACGTACTGGGTCTCCATCCGGCCGTCGATAATCTCGTAGCCACAGATTCGACCGAGCTTAACCAGTCCCTTCCGGAAGCTGACCTGCTCGGTTTCGACGTCTCGCAGGCGCGAGAGGGTGTCTTTCGCCAGTGCGTGGGTGACGACGTAGGCGTCGTCGCGCTCGTCGATCGTCATACGTCTACTCGCAGGCCCCGCATAGTTCATGCTATCGGTCCTCGTCCCACGCGTTCGATCCTCGATGCCACGCGCTCACACCTGGCAGCGAAGAAGTTTATAGCCGTTCGCGCCATAGCCCCGACCCAGTCGAATGGAAGAGAGCATCTCGGGATTCAAGGTCCGCGGCGACTGGGCGACCGTCGTCGAGCACGGCGAGCGCGTCACCCGCGCCCTGCGAGAGGCCGGTGTCCACGACCCCGATCACGACTCCGGCGCGCGATTCGCCCGCGCGTTCGACGAGTGGGAGGAATGGCGTCCCAAGGCCCACGAGACGCTCGAGGTCGACGTCAGCGAGAAGACCGCAGACCAGGCCAGCGTCGAAGAGGGCGAAGGCGAGAAGGCAGGTAAGGATCCGGACGAGGACATCAAGACGGCCGGGCAGAAGCTTTCGGAATCCTACGAGAAACTGGAAGACGACGATGCCGACGCCGCCGTCGACACCTGGAAGGAGTCGATCGACTACGTCACTCGGGCGGCCGACTCCGCCGGCCGGAAGGCGCTGCGACGGGTCGAGGACACAGTCTACCAGAACGTGATGACCCAGCTCGCCCCCTACTACTTCGACAACGAGCTCGTCAGCGCGAACATCCAGCAGTCGACTCGAAACGGCGGCGACAACGGCGAGCGGTTCGTCTTCGAGGTAAACGTCAACGACGACGTGCTCAAAGAGGATGTCTCGGACTCACTTGCGACCTACGAGGACGAGATCGACCGCTGGCACGTCTCGACCGAAAAAGACACCGACGCCGCCGAGGCGATCGAGGGCGTCGAACCGCCGCCGGAACCCGAAGATCACTCGCGGTCGACGACGAACTGACGCGTTCAATTCCCGCGTTCGCCTTCCACACCGTTTCCGGGGTCGGCACACACTTGTACCACCCCGCAGTAAGGACCGGATAGATGGTCGATCCCGCCACGGTCGCGACGTTTCTGGTCGCCGCCGTCGCCAGCCTCTTTATGGCGTGGGCGATTGGCGCCGGTTCCAGCGGCTCGACCCCGTTTGCGCCAGCGGTCGGCGCAAACGCGATCTCCGTCATGCGGGCGGGCTTTCTCGTCGGCATCTTCGGCTTCGCGGGAGCGGTGTTACAGGGGGCGAACGTCTCCGAGGCCGTCGGCCGCGATCTCATCGACGGTGTCGTTCTCTCGCCGACGGCGGCCACGCTCGCGCTGACGATCGCCGCGACGCTGGTCGCGATCGGCATCTTCACCGGGTATCCGATCGCGACGGCCTTTACCGTCACCGGCGCGGTCGTCGGCGTCGGCCTTGCGATGGGGGGCGATCCGGCCTGGCCGAAGTACGCCGAGATCCTTACGCTGTGGGTGTTGACCCCCTTCGTCGGCGGCGGCCTCGCCTACGCGATCGCTCGACTGCTACGGGACGAACCGATCGCCGAGGAGGTGCTGATCGTCGGACTGGCGGCGCTCGTCGGTGCCGTCGTCGCCAACATCGAGTTCGCCGTCCTCGGCCCGACCGACGGCGGCGCCTCGATCGCCCAGACCGTCGCCGGCTGGCTGCCACTCGCGCCGATCCTCGGTATCGCCCTCGCGACTGCCCTCATGGCCGTTGCCTGGGCGACCGCGATCGGGCTCGATCTCGGAAACGGCCTCGAGCGTGGCGAGCGCCACTTTCTGTTACTGCTGGGTGCGCTCGTCGCGTTCTCCGCTGGCGGCAGCCAGGTCGGTCTCGCGATCGGACCCTTGATTCCGCTCTCGGGTGACGTCGGCCTCCCGTTGCTCGCCTTGCTGCTCGGCGGCGGCTTCGGACTCTTGCTTGGCTCCTGGACCGGTGCCCCGCGGATGATCAAGGCGATCTCCCAGGACTACTCCTCGCTGGGGCCACGTCGCTCGATCGCCGCACTCATCCCCTCGTTCGCGATCGCCCAGGTCGCCGTCCTCTACGGCATTCCGGTCTCCTTTAACGAGATTATCGTCAGTTCGATCATCGGCAGCGGGTACGCGGCTGCAGGCGGTGGCGGCGTCAGTCCTCGGAAGATGGGCTACACCGTCCTGGCGTGGATCCTCTCGCTCGTCGGCGCTGTCGTCCTCTCCTTTGCCGGCTTCGCAGCCGTCGACTGGCTGCTCGGCTGATGAACGCGCTTTGCTCCCTCGCGTCCGTCCCGACCGATATCGAACGCTCTTTACACCGACGGCAGTAAGGTCGACCATGGACGACTCCGAACCGGTCCACTGGCGCCGGGACGCGACCACCTCCCGAACCGTTCGGCTTCTCTGGTCACTTGGCGTCGGGACCTTCTTCGCCGCGATCGGAATCATCGTCTTCTGGCGGCTCTACGATCTGGCCGGACAGATTGGCGGCCAGACCGTTCTCGCCGTCGCCCTCCTCGCGCTCATCGCCACGATTCTTGCACTCGCGGTCGTCGGCCGAACGGAAGCGGGCCTCGATCGTCTCGCAGAGCGGCTCCCGATCGAGAGCGCCTCGCCACAGGCGCTCGAACGAGTCAGAGACGCCGCGGTCGGCGCCGTGGCGATGGGTGGTGTCATTTGGGTGCTGATGATGGCCGGCCGCATCGTCTCCCAGCGTGACCTCATCGAACTCGGTGCTGGCCCGTTCACGGGGCTTGCCGCCCTGCTGATCCCGCTCGCGCTGGTCGCGCTCGTGCTCGCCTCGTTCCTTCGGTCGGTCGGTGCGTTCGACCGCGAGAGCCGCACCATCTACCTCTACGACCCGGATCAGGCAGTCGATCTCGAACACATCGAGGCCGTCTCCATTCGGACGGTCGGCGACGCTGCCGTGCTTCGACTGCGCTACGCACAGCCCGACGGCCAGTACGTTCAGGGCCCACGGCGGATCGTCGTTCCGCAGTCGGTCGCCCGAGAGGTCGAATCGCTCGTCGGTTGACCCACCATCTCCGATCTTCGCGGCTTCTCCAGACAAGCACTGGCCGACTAGTTCTCCGACTCCCAGCCGATTTCAAAACGCGCGCCTCCGTGTCTCCCTTCGGCCAGTGAGATGCTCCAACCGTGTGCGTCGGCAACTTGCTCGACGATGCTGAGTCCGAACCCGGTTCCCTCGCTCGAGCTGCTGTGGCCGGCATCGAACACCGTTGTCTGATCGCCTGCTGGTATCCCTGGTCCGTCGTCTTCGACGTAGAATCCGTCCTCGGTCTGTCCAACTGAAACCGTCACGTCGCTACCAGCGTGTTCGATCGCGTTCGAAAACAGGTTTTCGAGGAGCTGTCTGAGCCGGGTCTCGTCCGCCTCGATCCCGCCCATCGTCTCGACGATCGCTAACGTGGCCTGCTCGTGGCCGTCTGCGGCGGTCTTCCAGGCGGTGTCTGCTGCCGCCGCGAGATCGACGGCCTCTGTCGTCTCGAGATCTTGTCCCGCCTGGGCGAACTGAAGCAGGTCCTCGATGAGACACTCCATCCACGCAAGCGCATCGTCGACCGCGTCGAGGTGCTCGTTATCACACTCGTCTCGCGCGAGCTCCAATCGCCCCTTGGCAAGTGTCAGCGGATTTTTGAGGTCGTGTGAGACGATGCTTGCGAACTCGTCCAATCGCTTGTTTTGCTGTTCGAGCGCCCGCTGGTGCTCCTCTCGATCCGTCACATCCTGTTGGAACCCGACCCAGCGTACGATCATCCCCTCTGCATCCTTGATTGGGGCGATGCTCACTCGATTCCAGAACTGCTCGCCGTTCCGGCGGTAGTTCCGAAGCTCCACTCCCGCCGGCTCGCCTGCATCGATCCCCTCGCGCAACTTGTTGACGGGAGCCGGCTCCGTCTGTTCTCCCTGGAGAAATCGACAGTTGCGTCCGAGTGACGCCTCGCGATCGTATCCCGTCAGCGCCTCGAACTCCTCGTTGATGTACACCATGGGGTTGTCCTCCCGCGAGGGATCACTCATTGTAATCCCGATTGGCGCTTCGTCCATCGCCTGCGTCTTGTACTCGAGGTCTCGTTCCCGCCGGCGTTCTTCCGTGCGGTCCCGAAGAATGCCGACGCTCCCCTCGAAGGACTCACCGTCGTACGGAAGCGCAGCCATATGATCTCGACACGGGATTGGCGTTCCCTCTCGCGGGTGAATCTCGATGTCGAACTGTTCGGTGGTGGTGCCGTCCTCCGAGAGGATCGACCCCAGCTTAGCCTCGGCTTTCTCGACCCCCTCTGGCGACTTCATCAGGCTCGGTGAACTCCCGAGAATAGTCTCTCTGTCGTAGCCAGTCAGCTCCGCAAACAGCTCGTTAACGAACTCAAAGCGTCCCGATTCGTCGATCACGTAGATCGGATAGCCGAGCGCTTTCAACACTGTTGCGTACCGCTTTGCGACCTCCTGGGTCTGACTCTCTTCGACCGCCTGTCCGACGCGGTTTGCGAGTCGTCGTTGCTGATCCGCCCCTCCCTTCTGAAAGTAGCCCGTGACACCTGCATTGAGCGCCTGGCTCGCAATCTCTTCGCTCCCTTTTCCGGTGTACAACACGAACGGAATCGTGACGTCGGCATCGCAGATTGCCTCGAAGAACTCGAGTCCGGTTTGTTCTGGCATGTCGTAGTCGCTGATGACGCAGTCGAACGATCCCTCGAGAAGACGGTCGAGCGCGGCTTCGGCGGACGTCTCGCTAACGACTGTCGGATTCGAAAGCTCCCGATTGAGGAATTCGGCCGTGAGCTCGAGCGTCGAGGGGTCATCGTCAACGTGTAACACTCTCGTCGAGCTGGCGACCGTATGCATACGATCGAATCGAACCCGCCTTGAATAAGCGTGTCGCCCAACGAGAGCGTTCGTCGCTCCCGAATTTCAGGGTTCGTGGTCGGTGGTCACCTCGTCCCCGTCGCCCTCGCTACCTTCGTCGTCGCTCGTCTGTAACTGGGCTTTCATAATGCGCGTGTTCTCGACATCGACGACGGTGATCTGGACATCGTCGTAGGAAATCTCTTCGCCTTCCTCGACGAGCCGGCCGGCGCGGTTGAAAATGAAGCCAGCGATCGTCTCGAACTCCTCGCCTTCCGGGAGTTCGATATCGAGTGCCTCGTTGACGTCCTCGATGTTGACCTCACCACGAACCAGCACCGTCTGATCGTCGACCGTCTCGATCGGCTCCTCCTCCCCGCCTTCCAAGATCTCGCCGACGATCTCTTCGATCAGGTCCTCCATCGTTACCAGCCCCTCTGTAGTGCCGAACTCGTCGATGACGATCGCCATGTGCATCCGGTTCTCACGCATCTCCGTGAGCAACTCGTCGACGTTCTTCGATTCGGGGACGTGCAGCGTCGGCTGGATGACATCCTCTAGACGGAGCTCGTCGGCGTCGGTCTCACCGTAGCTTCGGTCCCGGACAAGGTCCCTGATATGGACGATTCCGAGGACGTTGTCCAGACTCCCCTCGTAGACCGGGATCCGGGCGTGACTGCTTTGAATGCACGTTTCGATCGCCTCGTCGATGTCTGCATCCTTCGACACCGCGGTCATATCCAGACGCGGCGTCATCACCTCCTTGACGATCGTGTTGTTAAACCGGAAGATGCGTGTCAGCATCTCGTGTTCTTCCTCTTCTAAGACGCCCTCGCGCTCGCCGGACTCGATCATCTCCTGGATCTCGTCGCGGGTAACGTACGGTGATTCGATCGCCCCCGTCGAACCGGTGAGTTTGTTCACCTGTCGCGTGAGATAATCGAAGAGAACGATCAGCGGGAACAGCAGGTACTCCGTCGCCTTCAGCGGCTTCGAGATCCGAACCGCCCACGACTCGGTGTTCTCGACGGCGTAGGACTTGGGGACGCTCTCCCCGAACAGTAAGACGATGGCGGTGATCCCGAACGTCGCGAGTACGACACCAAGGAGCCCACCGAAGTGGATCGAGAGGACCGCCGTCGCGATCGAAGACATCGCGATGTTGACGATGTTGTTGCCGACGAGGATCGTCACGAGCAGCCGGTGGGGATCGTCTTTGAGCGTCTTTACTAGTGCGGCACCGTCGATCCCTTCCTCGACCATCCCCTCGAGGCGATGTTTGGGAAGATTGAACATCGCGATCTCCGACGACGAGAAGAAGCCAGAGAGCACGATGAGGACGGTAACCGCGAGCACACCCCCGACGGTGACTGTCGTCTGGTCGACGTCGATGCCGACGATCGGCACCTCGTAGGTAGCGAGGATGACCTCGAACAGCGGAGATATCGCCATTGATCGTCCCTTCGTTGTCACCGAGTTGATTAACCATTTGCCCTTTTTTGCCACCTCAGGCGGCCGGTCGGTCGCGTTCGTGGCGCATCCGAGCGCAACAACGTGACGATACGATTATCCGACCGCTGGCCGAACGGTCTCGTATGGCTGTGCTCACGTATCGCTTTCACGGCCGCTCTCTGTGCGGTGATCGACTGTGACTGGAGCCGAACTCGATCGCGCCGGACAGGCGATTCGAGACGGTGAACTCGTCGTCTACCCTACCGAGACGGTCTACGGGTTGGCCGCCGACGCGCTCGACCCGACGGCGGTCGACCGCGTCTTCGCGGCCAAAGACCGCGATCGGGCGCAACCGATCTCGGCTGCGTTTCCCTCGGTTCCCGCTGCCGTCGAACACGTTCGGGCGACCGACCGCGAACGACGGTTTATGGCCTCGTTTCTGCCGGGCCCGGTCACCGTCCTCTGTCGCGCTCGTGACTCCGTTCCCGACGTGCTGACGGCGGGCCGGGATCGGGTTGGCGTTCGCGTTCCGGATCAGCCCCTTGCGCTGGCGCTTTGCGAACGAGCCGGGACACCGATCACGTCGACCAGCGCAAACGTCAGCGGGAACCCGAGCGTGCGCACGGTCGCAGACCTAGATCCGGAGATCCGCGACTGCGCGTCCGTGATCGTTGACGGCGGTGAAACCGGGGGAACGGAGAGCACCGTCGTCGACGTCTCGTCGGAGGCGATCGTTCGGCGGGGTGAACTCGCCGACGAGATCGAACGGTGGCTCGCGGAGAACTGACGAGCGACCCTCGAGGCTGAGTACTATCGACCGCCGAGCAGTGAGCGCAGCGTTCGCGTCCGCACGCCACATTGGTCGCTGTGTGTGCAGGCCTCGCACTTCTCCCGAGTTGCGTCCCGAGGTGGCGGTCCATCCATCTGGCGTACCGTCCGGAGTACCGAGCGATACCGGGCTCGACGGCGCGTCGTCATCCGGACACGGCGGATCACTGCGTGAGCTGGATACTCGACCCACGCTGCGGTAACCGTCTCCTGTCGTTCCCAGGCGAGTGCCTTTGCTGTCGCCACCGCGTGGACCGACTGTGCGTCCCAGACACCCGACTCCGGTGGCGCACCGGGCGAAACGACGACTGGTTCGAGTGGCTCTTCGAGAACTTTGTGGATGATCCCACGAGCGTGGCGTCCGGTTGCGAGAACGTTGCGAGTTGACGGCGCCCGGATCTCTGCCCACCGGTTTTGACTCTCGAGGTCGCTGCGGAGGGATTCGAGACGCGCTCGATAGGTTTGTGGTCCGACCTCGATCGGTTCTGTCGCGAGGCTCGTCTCCGACGAATCGAGCAGATCAGGGTATCGAAACGCCAGATCGCGGACGCGTCCGACGCGTGGCGGCGGCTCGCGGTCGTTCTGTTGCCGGTCGTAGTAGCACGCTCTCGGACAGTACGCTGCCGATCGAAGATCGCTGAACGGAACGTGCGTGCGGGACACGCTTTCCCTGGCCCCGTCTTCGAATAAAAACCCTCAGAACGAGACGTCCGTCTCCATCCCGTCCGTCGCGTCGTCGAGGCCGTCCTTTCTGACGTCTGCAGCCATTCGCTTTGAGATGTCTGCGTCGGCGAGGATGCTGTCGAACTCGTCGCGGTAGCGATCGTTGGCCGCCCGGGACTCGTCTCTGGCTGTGGCGACGCGTCGGTAGCGTCTGATCGCCGCTTCGTCGACGTCGTACTCGTCTGCGAGCGCAGCGGCGTCTTCCTCGCGCTCACGGATCGCGACGAGGTCGACCTCGTCGGCATCGCGCTCGTCGATCAGGTGCAGTGCCATCCGGGCGTCGAAGACAGCCGACTCGTCCCGTTCTAGATCGGCCGCGATTTCCGCGTCACTCGCTCCCTCGTAGAAGCCAGTCGCGACCGTGGTGAGCGCGTCGTCGTCGAGGTCCGTCTCGAGGCCGTACCGGTCGCGCATTCGGGCGATGACTCCATGGACGCGGGTTTCGACGGTCTGTTCGTCCTTCTCGAGCGAACCCCGCGTATCCTCCTGGGACTCGGTGACGGTGTCGGCGCCGTCGGTGACGCTCGTGAAGATATCGCGGAGTTCCTCGGTTTTCTCGTTCATGGATGGACACTGGTGCCGGGACGGTATTTAAGCCTGTTGCCAGATAGCGTTGGGGGTGACCTCCGTACGACATTCGGAACGCTCACGGCGCCGGCCCACACGGCCTGCTGTGGATATATTTCTTCAATCAGGAGAACCCGCTGGCGTCTCGAATTCAGATCTGCTAACGGCACCAGACGGCCGTTCTGAACGCGCGCTGAGCCGCGTTTGCTGATAAAAGTTCACGACTTGTGAATTTTGTTTCTCATGGCGGAAAGACATCATCGCCGATTTAGGAAATCTTAATAGGATAACGTAGTAACTGTCCGGTGATGACTACGTCAAACCGAGACTGGTGGCCAAACCGGTTGAACGTTTCTCTCCTGGATCAGAACGTCCCCACGTCCGATCCGATGGACGAGGACTTTGACTACGCCGAGGCGTTCGAGAGCCTCGATTTCGATGAAGTAAAGGCGGACATCGAGGACGTCATGACGACGTCCCAGGACTGGTGGCCCGCCGACTACGGCCACTACGGACCGCTGTTTATCCGGATGGCGTGGCACAGCGCCGGCACGTACCGTACCAGCGACGGACGCGGTGGCGCCTCCGGCGGCCGACAGCGCTTTGCCCCCCTCAACAGCTGGCCGGACAACGCGAACCTCGACAAGGCGCGCCGACTTCTCTGGCCCGTCAAGCAAAAGTACGGCCGCAGTCTCTCGTGGGCCGACCTCATCGTCCTGGCCGGAAACGTCGCTCTCGAGTCGATGGGCTTCGAGACGTTCGGCTTCGCCGGCGGGCGCGAGGACGACTACAAACCAGATGAGGCCGTCGACTGGGGTCCCGAAAACGAGTGGGAGGGGTCCGATCGGTTCACCGAAGAGGGTGCACTCGAAGGAACGCTCGCCGCCACGGTCATGGGCCTCATTTACGTGAATCCCGAAGGTCCCGACGGCGAGCCGGATCCAGAGAAATCGGCAGAACGGATCCGCGAGTCGTTCGGCCTGATGGCAATGAACGACGAGGAGACGGCCGCGCTCATCGCTGGCGGACACACGTTTGGGAAGGTCCACGGTGCCGACGACCCTGACGAACACGTCGGCCCAGAGCCCGAAGCTGCCCCGATCGATCAGCAGGGGCTGGGCTGGGAGAGCGAGCACGGTTCCGGAAAGGGAGCCGACACGATCACCAGCGGGATCGAGGGTCCGTGGAACACGACGCCAACCCAGTGGGATACGAGCTACATCGACAACCTGCTCGACTACAACTGGTGGCCCGAGAAGGGGCCCGGCGGTGCCTGGCAGTGGACCACGCAGAACGGCGAACTCGACGAGGCCGCTCCGGGCGCCGAGGACCCGGCGGAGAAAGAGGACGTCATGATGCTGACGACGGACGTCGCACTCAAACGCGATCCCGACTACCGGGAGATCTTAGAGCGCTTCCAGGAGAACCCCAGGGCGTTCCAGCAGGCGTTCGCGAAGGCCTGGTACAAGCTGATCCACCGCGACATGGGCCCCTCGCAGCGCTTCCTCGGTCCCGAGGTTCCCGAGGAGGAGATGCTGTGGCAAGATCCCATCCCCGACGCCGACTACGAGCTGATCGGTGAGGAGGAGATCGACGAACTCAAAGAGGAGATCCTCGCCTCCGACCTCTCGATCTCCCAGCTCGTCAAGACCGCCTGGGCGGCCGCGTCGACCTACCGCGACAGCGACAAGCGCGGCGGCGCCAACGGCGCCCGCATCCGTCTCGAGCCCCAGAGGAGCTGGGAGGTCAACGAGCCCGACCAGCTCGAGTCAGTGCTGTCGACGTACGAGGCGATCCAGGAGGAGTTCAACGGGTCGCGCTCCGACGACGTCCGTGTCTCGCTCGCTGACCTGATCGTGCTGGGCGGCAACGCGGCCGTCGAGCAGGCAGCGGCCGAGGCTGGCCACGACGTCGAGGTGCCGTTCGAGCCCGGTCGTACCGACGCCTCGCAGGCACAGACTGACGTCGAATCTTTCGAGGCACTCAAGCCGGAGGCCGACGGCTTCCGCAACTACCTCTCTGACGAAGCCGACCGCTCCCAGGAGGAGCTACTCGTCGACAAGGCCGACTTACTCGACCTGACGCCACCCGAGATGACGGTGCTGGTCGGCGGCCTGCGCGCGCTGAACGTGACCTACCAAGACTCCGAACTCGGTGTCCTCACCGATCGACCGGAGACACTGACCAACGACTTCTTCGCAACTCTGCTCGATATGGACTACGAGTGGGAGGCTTCCGACAGCTCCCAGGACATCATGGGCTGGGAAGCGACCACGGATTCCGAAGAGGGCGAAGTCTTCGATATCCGCAACCGCGAGACGGGAGAGGTCGAGTGGACCGCAACCCGCGCGGACCTCATCTTCGGGTCGAACGCCCGGCTCCGTGCGATCGCGGACGTCTACGCGTCCGAGGACGCAGAAGAGAAGTTCGTCAGTGATTTCGTCGACACGTGGAGCAAGGTTATGCAGCTCGATCGCTTCGATCTCGAGTAACTCCGACAGCGCCCTTCCCGTCCGACGAACTGTTCGATCCGTTCTTTACCGGTACAAAACGGTTCGGTGAGCTATCCTTTGCCAGATACCGATGTTGCTACCGTTTCGGTTCGCTGATTGCGCCGTTTATCACTCTGATTCGCCGCGACGTTCGTTTGCCCGTTCTTTGACGTCATCGAAGAGGGTGCCGGCATCGACCCGTGTTTCGCCAGCGATCGCACCGATTAGACCGCCGATCGCGCCGCCGGTGCTAGCGGCGTTTCGACTCACGAGCCCACCGACGGCGGCACCGACTGCCGCCCCGATCGCTGCGTACCGCGCACGACTTACCATTCGACGTATTCGAGTTCCCATACATCTCTCTACGTGATTGACACGGATAACTTATTCTCTTTTTTTGATCCTGTGCCGGAACGACCTCTTCCGTTGGGTATCGTCCGGTGGCTCCTCTGGGAGTGGCTGGATCCACTTGTCTCGACTGCCGCTGGCCGAACGGCTATCCGTTTGGACGCGAAACCCTCCGGCGATGGCTGCCGTACTCTTCGACATGGACGGCGTGATCGTCGACTCGGAAGACTACTGGGTCACTTATCAACGTGAGGAGATTTTACCCCGCGCCGTCCCGGACCGCGATGTCGACGTCGCCGAGATTTCCGGGCGAAGCTACCGCGATATCTACTCGTATCTCGATGAAACGTACGGCGTCGAGATGTCTCTGGAGACGTTCGTCGACGTCTTCGAGGAGACCGCTCGCGAAATCTACGGCGAGCACGTCACGTTGCTCGATGGACTTCCTGCATTGCTCGATGAACTGCAGGCGGCTGACGTCCCCGTTGCGCTGGTTTCCTCCTCGCCCCACGACTGGATCGACGTCGTCCTCGACCGGTTCGATCTCCGACACCAGTTCGATGAGGTGGTTAGCGGCGACGAGTTTGACGGTCCCGGAAAACCGGCCCCGGACGTCTTCGAACACGCGGCCGGCCGGATTGGTGTTCCACCCGCTGACTGCATCACCGTCGAGGACTCCGAGCACGGCGTCCGGTCGGCTGCCGACGCCGGCACGACCGTCGTCGCCTACCGGATCGACGCCCACGATGGAGTCGACCTCTCGGCGGCGGACGTGGTTGTCGACACGCCCCAGAAACTCCGAGAATCGGTACTCGAGCACGCTGCGTGAGGATTGGGTCCGATATTTGCTCTACGAGCCAGCCGTTCGCCTCAGCTTTCCCTCCGAAGGTGGCGGTCCTCCGGTTACTGCTCGGGAAAGACGGCGATCTCTCCTCGATTCGTCACCCGAACTCGGTAGTCGGCGTACGAGAACATCACTGCTACCGAATCCTCCTCACCAGATCGTTCGGACGGCGTACAGAGCGTGTTCAGCGCGTCACAGTCTACGATCTCGTGTAGCGGCGACATCTCGGTCGCCTCTGCGTTTGCGGCGGCGGCCACCGTTTGAACGACGGCGACGACCGGTGACTCCGCCTCTCGGCCGACGTGCCGACGTTCAATGGGTGACTCTTCAGTATCCATATCTCTAGTACGATCTCATCGAAGGAAACGGCTGCAGTTCATATGGGAACCGTTTTTAGAACCTCACTCCGATCGATCCGTCTTGCTCGCTTGCATCAGCGCCGACTCGACGAGGTTTCGCGTGGCGCGACGGAGACGATTCGACACGGCTCGCGAGGAAATATCGAACTGCGTAGCCAGATCTTGCTGTGTCACCTCGCGCGGTTCTGCGAAGTAGCCGTCCTCGTAGGCCGTAACGAGCGTCTCCCGTTGGTCCGGCGTCAGCGGCCGATTTCGCTCGATTTCCTCCGAGAACTCGTAGATGCGCTCCAGTTCGACCGGAATCGCCTGGTCGGTGAAGATCCGCTGGAAGGTCGCCAGTCGATCCCTGTTTGCCGCACGAATCTGGAACCACCAGCCGTTTTCGTCCGCCGTCGCGTCCATAATCGTCGGCTGGAGCGTTTTAATCGCGTTGACGATCTCTGCCTGGGGCGTCCACTTCGCCTCGAACAGCGCACCCTCCTCTCGGGTGGCGAGGATACGAATCTCTGCAATCTCTGGCTCTTCGTCGGCTGCTGTGGTGATCTCTTCCGGCGGGCAGCCGAACGCCCAGAAGAACGGCATGGCGGTGCCGTTGGCTGGGACGATCCGTTCGAGTTCGATTTGTGTGTCGGACTCGGCTTCGAGAACCGACTCGAAGGGGAGCGCATTGGCGGGGACCGTAAACTCCGCGATGATCGCCATACGTCCACTATGCGTTGCGCTCACAATAGCTATTTTCCCGTATTTACCCACGCATCACTCCGGTAGTGCTTACTCGACGCGAACCGTCCGGCGCTCTTCCCGGGGGACCAGCGGCTCCTCGGGAAACGCCACGCTCACGGTGAACGTCAGCTCTGCTTCGTCGGCACCGAAGACGCCGACCGGAACCGTCTCCGTGTCCCGGAGGTAGGTGGTCGTCTTCGTCATCTCGACGCCGTTTACCGTCACGCGGACGCCGGCTCGCGCCGGCTCCCCGACGTTTCGAACCGTCACCTCGTGGACGGCGCTCTCGCCCGTCGCTACCGTCTCGGGGAACGATCCCCACTCGACGACCGCGCTGGGAAGTGACTGGGCGTCCTCGCGGACGCGCTCGGCGACGCCTTCCGAGAGCCCCGCCGCGACGAGGCCGTCGACGTCGGCCTCGACGAGCTCTCTGGGCGTCGAGAGCCCGGCCGACGAGAGCTTACTCGCCCGTCCGGGACCGACGCCATCGACGGCGGTCAGCCCGACGGCATCCTCGGCGACGCCGTTCTCGATCCGCGCCTCGAGCCGGCGTGCGAGGTTCGCCTCGTGGGGGCCGACGAACCGGTCGAGGAAGGCACGAAGCGCCGAGAGCAGCCGCGTCGCGTTTCGCTTGATAACCCAGGCGTCGCTGCCGAGCTCCGAGGGGAGCGAGCCGTCCGCGGCCCCGCGCAAGATTGCAAGCACCTTGCGCTGTCCGGCCTCGAGATCCTCAGTTTCCGTGCCGACCAGCACCGCGCTGATAGCGTCTCGCTCGGCCTGTCTGGCAGAGACGGAGTCGAACTCGCCGGCGGTCGCGATCGCTCGGAGGATCGCGTCGGTCTCGAGTTCCTCGTCGGTCGCCTCTACTCGATCGCAGAGGGCCGCAAAGCCAGCCGCGGTCTCGAGGCGCAGGTAGTACTTCGAGGCGAGCACCCCGCGGGGGGTCGCCTCGATTGAGAGATCCTCGCCGGTCTCGACGAAGCCGCGCTCGACCAGTCCCTCGAGGCAGTCCCGCACACGCTCGCGAAGGTTCGGAAAGTCGTACGCCTCGGGTTTGGACTGCCCGCGCACGTAGTAGAAAGTCGTCTCGAGCCAGTCCATCACGTCCTCGAGATCGGTGATCGTCCCCATCGCAATCTCCGCGTTGAGATGCGTCGCCAGACTCTCGGCGAGGCGCGACTCGATCTCCTTGCCATCCCGCAGCAGGCGACGGTACTTGTCGGCCTCTGTACCGTCACAGACCACCCAGCCGTAGCCGACATCGTCGTAGCCTGGTCGGCCGGCCCGGCCGAGCATCTGGAGGACGTCTAAGGGGCTCATGTCGACCTCGCCCTCGAGGGGGTCATGGAGTTTCGTATCGCGGATCACGACGCAGCGTGCGGGGAGGTTCACGCCCCAGGCCAGCGTCGACGTCGAGAACAGCAACTCGATGGCGCCCTGCTTGAACCACTTCTCGACGAAGTCCCGGTCGCCCTTCGAGAGCCCTGCGTGGTGGAAGGCGACCCCGTCGGTGACCGACTTGCGAAGCGTTGCGTTCTCTACCTCCTCTTTCTCGTCGTGGAAGTCGTAGTCGTGAAAGTCTGCGCGGGCCGTCATCGGCACGTCGCGCTCTGCGATCTCGTCTCTTGCCTTCTTGGCCGCCTGGACCGTGTCCTGGCGCGAGGCGACGAAGACCAGCGCCTGGCCGTCCTCGCGGAGGTGAGGCTCGGCGAGGTCGATCGCCCGGTAGAGGCGGCGATACTTGTCCGCAAAGGAGTTCTCGCCGTGCGTGTAGGTCTTGACGCCTGCGTTCAGGTCGACCGGCCGGTACTCGTCGCCGAACTCGAAGGTCGTCTCCGTGTCGGCATCGAGCCACGCCGCCACGTCGGAGACGTTGGGCATGGTCGCCGACAGCGCGACGACCCGCGGCTCACAGAGTCGGCGCAGCCGCGAGATCGTCACCTCCAGCACCGATCCCCGTCGGTCGGCGTCTAACAGGTGGACCTCGTCGATGACGCAGACGTCGATCTCGGTCACGAAGTCGTACCGTCTCGTGTCGTGCTTTCGGGTCGCCGAGTCCAGCTTTTCGGGCGTCATCACGAGAATGTCCGCGCGTCGCGCGCGCCGAGGGTTCAGATCGCGCTCGCCGGTCACGACGTACACCGAATATCCTAACTCCTCGAAGCGGTCCCAGTCGGCTTCCTTCTCGTTGGTCAGCGCCCGCAGCGGCGCGATAAACAGCGCCGTCCCGCCGTCGGCCAAGGCCTTACAGATCGCGAGTTCGGCGAGCGCGGTCTTTCCCGACGCGGTCGGCGCGCTCGCGACGACGTTCCCCTCACGCTCGATCAGCGCGGGCAGCGCCTCGCGTTGCATCCGGTTGAACTCCTCGAACGCGAACGCGTCGGCGAACTCGGGTAGAACCTCGGCGACCTCCATCAGGTGGATGCGAGAAGCGGTCGGTGAAAGGCGTTTCCTTCGCGGTTCGTCGGGGCTACGGCGCCCGGATCACGGCCACGAGCACCGCGCCCGCAGTGGCGAACACGAGTGGGTAGAGCACGCCCCCCAGAAAGACTGCGGGGACGAGTTCTGGCGCCATCGACCCACTCATGTTGAACCCAAAGAACGAACTCTCGCCGCTCGCCTCGGCGACGACAGCACCGATTCCCAGCACGACGGCGTAGCCGACGGCGATCGGTGCGCCCGCGATCACGCCCTCCCCGAGGTCGCGAGCGTCGAGCTGATAGGCCGCAATCGCCCCGATACCGATCAAGACGAGCGGCGGGACGACGTACAGGAGTTCGGCGCTGGTACTCCCGGATTCGGCGATGAGGTCGACGGAGTCCGTTCCACTGATGCCGCCCAGCTGACCGCTGACCTCGAGGTCGACCATGTGGGCGTTGTAGTAGTACCAGGCGACCCCCATCCACTCTGGTATATCACTCCCTAATTCGCGGGCCTCGTCGGCGACCGCGACGTACGCCACGAGATATCCGATTGCGGCGGCGAGCACGCCGAGACCGCCACTCGCCGCGATACTCGCGCCACGCGATGGGGTTCGGTCCGCAGATACTGTCGTCTGTTTGGACATCGTGCCAATGGGAGATTGACGGCTCCACAATAGTTCTTCCGACTGGCCGATTAGATGACTGGGCCACCCTCGAGTTGCTGGTTCAGAACGCTGTTGGCATCCTGTGGCCGTGGAATCCGTTCGAGGGTCAGCTCCGGATCTCCCGATCCGGCAGTGAACACGGTGAGCTCGCCGTAGCCGAGGAGTCGACCGATCGCACCCTGTTGCAGGCTCGTGTTTTGGATGCGATCGAGGCGAAACTGCGTGACGTTGCGCGAGACGATACCTTTCTCCTTGTACAGCTCGTCGTCAGTGATCACGTACCGCGTGTTCGTCCAGACGAGATACCGCGTCAGCGTCATCACGAGCCCCACTAGCACCACACCCATTCCGATCGTCAGGAAGACGCCCCCGTCGGTCGAACTCCAGCCGACGATGAGCAGCCCGAGTAACACGAGCCCGAGCCCGATTGGGAGCCAGGCCCCCATCGTCACCGGGTGGGGACGACTCTCCCAGACGACGTTCGTGCGGTCGGTGGCGTGATTCGGTTCCGTGGGGGGACTCATCGGTGGCCGGCTACTCCGTTCGTCCCCGTAAAACTATCCCGAGAATGGGGTCGTTAACGCGTTGATACCTCGTTCACTCTGCAACCGCCGTGGTGCTGTCTGTTGTCACTCTCGGCGATATATTGCACATACGTCGCCTGAATGCCCGATAACTTCTTTTCTTGTGGGAATTCCAACCCGGTCCTTCTGGTCGGGGTGTGTACCTTCACCTGTACTATGCCGAACTCGACTCGGGTTACCGAACTGGAGCGTCGAACCGTCCTTGCGACGGCGGGTGCGGGTCTTCTCGGTACCGTCGCCGGCTGTCTCTCTTCGATCTCCGGCGACGGTGCCGACGACGATGATTTGAATGGCGATGGCGCTGACGACGGGGAGTCCTCTTCGAACGGAGACGACGCCCCACTCACTGACTACGCCTACACCGAACCGCCCCAGATCGTTGACCTGGCCGAGCAGGGGTACGCGTCCACGCTTCGGACCGTCCCGGCTCGCCACGAACTCGTCTCGGCCGACGCGCAGGGCGGACCACTGGAGCTCCCCGAAGTGTGGGCGTGGCAGGCCGACGATCTGGCACCGTCTGTTCCCGGCCCCATCTACCGGATGGAGGAAGGCGAGACGTTCGAACTCACCTACGACAACTCGGAGCACGACAGACCCCACACCGTACACGTACACGCAGTCGGGAAGACCTGGAAGGACGATGGTGCACCTGTTACCACGCGCGAGCACGTGGGCGCGGGCGAAACGCACACATACGAACTCCACGGTGACGTTCCTGGAACCCACGTCTATCACTGCCATTACCAGACGCACAACCACCTCGACATGGGGATGTACGGCATCCTCCGCGTTGACCCCGAAGAGTACGAGCCGCCAGATCGGGAGTACTTCTTTACGCTGCGCGACTGGGACACCCGCCTCCACGACCGCGAGGCCGGTGGCGACGCCGAGTACAACCCAACTGAACGGTCCTCGAACGCCTACACACTAAACGGCCGCAGCGCTCCGACAACGTTCCACCCCGAGGATGGCACGCCGTTGGTCGTCTCTGCGGGAGACACTGTCCACCTCCACATTTCGAACAACGGCTACGAGTCTCACCCGTTCCACGTTCATGGCCACCGATTCACTGTCATCGAGAAAGACGGCAGTCCCGTTCCCGAAGCGGCCCAACACGACGAGGACGTCGTCAACATCGGGCCGGCAGAGCGCTACACCCTCGCGTTCGAAGCCGACTCGGATCCGGGAATCTATCCCGCACACTGTCACAAAGTCCACCACGTCACGAACGAGGGACGCTACCCCGGTGGGATGGCAACCGCAATCGTTTACGAAGGTGCGATGGAGACAGACGAGTTCGCAGAGATTATGGACGACGCGGGATACGACGGGTAGAACGGTTCCGTTGGGCCTATTCTACCGTTTGCCACCGCTGAGTCACAGCGAGAACGTGACAGCCTTGAGAAAATCAACCGAACAGGGCGACTGACGGCCCACGAGACTCCCTCTGCGAACTGCGTGAACGATCAGAGTCGGTCCCGACCTCTCTCCTCACCAGCGGACCACCTGTGATCTCACGTCTCCTTTCGTACTTCCGACCACAGCTCTGCGAGCCGTTCGTCGGCCGTCCGGGCGGGACGTTCGATTTTGACCGAGAGTGTTCGGTCGTCTTCCAAGACGAGCGTAATCTCTTCGAACGCGACCGAGTACTTGCTGGCGTGGTGTCC
This sequence comes from Halobacteria archaeon AArc-dxtr1, assembly GCA_025517425.1. Classification (NCBI taxonomy): domain Archaea; kingdom Methanobacteriati; phylum Methanobacteriota; class Halobacteria; species Halobacteria archaeon AArc-dxtr1. The sequence goes on from JAOPJY010000004.1 coordinate 71,438, forward strand.
ATCCCGTCTGATTTCGGTAGACTCCTCTAGCAGGGTTGCACCGGTGAGAACCTCGAGTTTCCGGTACAGCGTCGACTGCGGAATATCACAGCGATCGGTTAACTCGGACGCTGTCTGTGGCTCGTCTAGCCGGCGGATGATCTCTCGACAGTCGGGATCGTCGAGTGCTGCGCAGATCTCTTCGGCCGGCGGTGTCCGCTCCGAAGTGATCGGGTTCCGCACCATTCGCTCGGTTCTAGTCACGCCCTCGGTTTATCGCCATCGGTGCGCTACCGAACACCACTCTGGCGATCGAGGACAATAGATTCTTGCGCGAGCACGCCCGAGTGCAAAGCGCGCGGGTCTCATTCGACCGAACTGTGTCTGCAAGGACGGAATGACCGGTTGACCTCCGCCCGCGCGATATCACATCTTCTGTAGCGGTGCACCCAGACGGATAGCTCTCTTTTTATACTGTCATCGAACTGATTGGGTGGTGTAAAACCGTGCCATGGTAGCGGGATACGATACGTCTCTGGTTCGACGGCCTTATATACTAACCCTCTCCTCGTAACTAATGCGAACGACGTGGCGCACGCCGCCACGTTCCCTCCGGCCGTTTCCCGGCACGGAGGTTGACACGTATCCGGCTCGAACATGCGTCGGTGATCCGACGAGGTTAAGTGTTCGAGCCCATTCGGATTCGGACGCGACCGTGGCGAGTTACTCTCGCTCCCGAAACGATCCCCTTATATACTTGGGGACGTTCGGTTGAGGTACGCGAAATTCGGTGCCGGTGATCGATTCCGGCCCCGATCTGGATCCGATGCCCTTATATGTATAGGGGCGCTCGGATACAAATGCAAACGACGCGTGATTGATGGGGCGTTCAACCCGCTCCATCATCTCGGGCGAGGTTCAAAGGGGTTAAGTACCCCGGAGAACGTACGAATACGTCCGAAGGAAATGAGGATTCCACCCCTGCGGTCCGCCGTCAAGATGGGATCTGATGTTAGCCTTGGTAGTTCGGTGACGCCTGATCGGTTACACGATCTGGTCACCGAACACGGACCACGTTATGTGTGAGTGTGTACCTACATTCACCGCCAAATATCCTCCTGGCCTTGGGCCAGGAGTAGTATAGCATTCCGGTTGATCCTGCCGGAGGTCATTGCTATTGGAGTCCGATTTAGCCATGCTAGTCGTACGAGTTCAGACTCGTGGCGAATAGCTCAGTAACACGTGGCCAAACTACCCTGTTGAGCACGATAACCTCGGGAAACTGAGGCTAATAGTGCATACGGCTCGATGCCTGGAAGTGGCTCGAGCTCGAAACGCTACGGCGCGACAGGATGTGGCTGCGGCCGATTAGGTAGACGGTGGGGTAACGGCCCACCGTGCCGATAATCGGTACGGGTTGTGAGAGCAAGAGCCCGGAGACGGAATCTGAGACAAGATTCCGGGCCCTACGGGGCGCAGCAGGCGCGAAACCTTTACACTGCACGACAGTGCGATAAGGGGACTCCAAGTGCGAGGGCATATCGTCCTCGCTTTTCACTACCGTAAGGTGGTAGTAGAATAAGTGCTGGGCAAGACCGGTGCCAGCCGCCGCGGTAATACCGGCAGCACGAGTGATGACCGCTATTATTGGGCCTAAAGCGTCCGTAGCTGGCCGATCAAGTCCGTCGGGAAATCTGCGCGCCTAACGCGCAGGCGTCCGGTGGAAACTGTTCGGCTTGGGACCGGAAGACTCGAGGGGTACGTCTGGGGTAGGAGTGAAATCCCGTAATCCTGGACGGACCACCGGTGGCGAAAGCGCCTCGAGAGGACGGATCCGACGGTGAGGGACGAAAGCTTGGGTCACGAACCGGATTAGATACCCGGGTAGTCCAAGCTGTAAACGATGTCTGCTAGGTGTGGCACTGGCTACGAGCCAGTGCTGTGCCGTAGGGAAGCCGTGAAGCAGACCGCCTGGGAAGTACGTCCGCAAGGATGAAACTTAAAGGAATTGGCGGGGGAGCACTACAACCGGAGGAGCCTGCGGTTTAATTGGACTCAACGCCGGACATCTCACCAGCACCGACAGTAGCCGTGAAGATCAGTGTGATGAGCTTATTGGAGCTACTGAGAGGAGGTGCATGGCCGCCGTCAGCTCGTACCGTGAGGCGTCCTGTTAAGTCAGGCAACGAGCGAGACCCGCACTCCTAATTGCCAGCAACACCCTTGTGGTGGTTGGGTACATTAGGAGGACTGCCAGTGCCAAACTGGAGGAAGGAACGGGCAACGGTAGGTCAGTATGCCCCGAATGTGCTGGGCTACACGCGGGCTACAATGGTCGAGACAGTGGGATGCTACGCCGAAAGGCGACGCTAATCTCCGAAACTCGATCGTAGTTCGGATTGCGGGTTGAAACTCACCCGCATGAAGCTGGATTCGGTAGTAATCGCGCCTCAGAAGGGCGCGGTGAATACGTCCCTGCTCCTTGCACACACCGCCCGTCAAAGCACCCGAGTGAGGTCCGGATGAGGCCCCTGTAAGGGGGTCGAATCTGGGCTTCGCAAGGGGGCTTAAGTCGTAACAAGGTAGCCGTAGGGGAATCTGCGGCTGGATCACCTCCACAGAACGGGACCAGGACGATGTCCTGGCCCACCACAACGTGGCGCTTTGCGCCACACTGTCCGTGTTCGAACGACCACCGTGTCGGCCGACCGGGCACCTTTGAACTACCAAGGCTAACGAATTGGTCCCCGAGAGGGGATGGGCCCATAGCTCAGTGGTAGAGTGCCTCCTTTGCAAGGAGGATGCCCTGGGTTCGAATCCCAGTGGGTCCATCACTCGGGTGACGATCGTGAACCGTGTCCCTTAAGTGGGAGACGGCGCTACGATCTAATCCGAACGAAACCGATGCACCACTCCGCGCAAGTGTGGGTGGGAAGGGTTAATGCAGGCCGGCCGTCTACCGGCGTGCAGATGAAACCGTGTGTAAGTGTAGTCCAGGCGTCCACTGGACCCGTTCCCGGGTCACGATGTTGCGACTTTGTCGCAACGCCGATCCGATGAACGTGGCTACTGTGCCAGCTGGTGGATCGCTCGGCTCGAGAGCCGATGAAGGACGTGCCAAGCTGCGATAAGCTCAAGGGACCCGCACGGAGGGGAAGAACTTGAGATCTCCTAATGGGAATCCCTACCGCAATTGCTTCGCGCAATGGGGAACGTCGAGAATTGAAACATCTTAGTATCGACAGGAAAAGAAAGCAAACGCGATGTCGTTAGTAACGGCGAGTGAACCCGACGCAGTCCAAACCGAAGCCCTTACGGGCAATGTGGTGTTCGGACTGACTCTCATCATCGGACCATCTACAAGAAGTCTCTTGGAACAGAGCACGATACAGGGTGACAGTCCCGTATTGTAGATCAGTACGATGTGCGTCAGCTCCAGAGTATCGGGGGTTGGATATCCCTCGTGAATTTCGCGGGCATCGACCGCGAAGACTAAACACTCCTCGAGACCGATAGCGAACAAGTAGCGTGAGCGAACGCTGAAAAGCACCCCAAGAAGGGAGGTGTAATAGGGCGTGAAATCAGTTGGCGATAGAGCGACGGGGCACGAAAGGTCCCACGAGAAATGACCGAGGCGCGAGCCTCCAGTAAGAATCGTGGGAAGCCGGTGTTCCGTCGTACGTTTTGAAAAACGAACCAGAGAGTGTGCCTGTTTGACGAGTCTAACCTGTTCATCAGGGGAGGCGTAGGGAAACCGATATGACCGCAGTGCTTTGCACCAGGGTCACCGTGTTCAAGCGCGGGGAGTCAAACGGGCACGACCCGAAACCGGACGATCTAGGCGTGGACAAGGTGAAGCGTGCCGAAAGGCACGTGGAGGCCTGTTAGAGTTGGTGTCCTACAATACCCTCTCGTGATCTACGTCTAGGGGTGAAAGGCCCATCGAGTTCGGAAACAGCTGGTTCCAACCGAAACATGTCGAAGCATGACCTCTGCCGAGGTAGTTCGTGGGGTAGAGCAACGGATTGGGAGATCGCACTCCGAGAGGAGTGTGCCTCCCTGTCCAACTCCGAACCTACGAACGCCGTCGACGCAGGGAGTCCGGTGCGCGGGGTAAGCCTGTGTACCGTGAGGGAGACAACCCAGAGCTGGGTTAAGGTCCCCAAGTATGGACTAAGTGCGATCGAAGGTGGTCTCAAGCCCTAGACAGCCGGGAGGTGAGCTTAGAAGCAGCTACCCTCTAAGAAAAGCGTAACAGCTTACCGGCCGAGGTTTGAGGCGCCCAAAATGATCGGGGCTCAAGTCCATCACCGAGACCTAGCGGCGCGATTCACATCGCGATCCTGTAGGTTGGCACTCCGTTCGGGTGGAAGCACGGAATAGATTTCGTGTGGACCGTGCGGTGAAGAAAATTCTGGTCATAGTAGCAGCGTTAGTCGGGTTAGAACCCCGACGGCCGAACGAGTAAGGGTTCCTCAGCAATGCTGATCAGCTGAGGGTTAGCCGGTCCTAAGTCAGCCCGTAAGTCGAAGCTGACAAAAGGGAAATAGGTTAATATTCCTATGCCGGTGTGCAGTAAAAGTCGACGCTTTGGGGCCGCCTCAGCCGGGCCTTCGCCCGGTCGAACCGTCCAAGTTCGTGGAAGCCGTAATGGCACGAAGCGAATGAATGTCGGGATAGCGCAAGTGAGGTCAACCTGGAGCCCGTGAAAAGACGAGCACACTGTCCGTACCGAGATCCGACACAGGTACTCGTGGCGGCGAAAGCCAAGGTCTGTCGGGAGCAACCGACGTTAGGGAATTCGGCAAGTTAGTCCCGTACGTTCGCAATAAGGGATGCCTGCCTCGCGAAGAGGCAGGTCGCAGTGACTCGGGCGCTCCGACTGTCTAGTAACAACATAGGTGACCGCAAATCCGAAAGGACTCGTACGGTCACTGAATCCTGCCCAGTGCAGGTATCTGAACACCCCGTACAAGGGGACGAAGGACCTGTTAACGGCGGGGGTAACTATGACCCTCTTAAGGTAGCGTAGTACCTTGCCGCTTCAGTAGCGGCTTGCATGAATGGATCAACGAGAGCGCCACTGTCCCAACGTTGGGCCCGGTGAACTGTACGTTCCAGTGCGGAGTCTGGAGACCCCCAAGGGGAAGCGAAGACCCTATAGAGCTTTACTGCAGGCTGTCGCTGAGACGTGGTCGCCATTGTGCAGCATAGGTAGGAGGCATTACACAGGTACCCGCGCTAGCGGGCCACCGAGCCATCATTGAAATACTACCCGATGGTGACTGCGACTCTCACTCCGGGAGGAGGACACCGGTAGCCGGGCAGTTTGACTGGGGCGGTACGCGCTTGAAAAGATATCGAGCGCGCCCCAAGGTTTCCTCACCCGAGTCGGAGACTCGGGAAAGAGCGCAAGAGCATACGGAAGCCTGACAGTGTCCGGCACAACGACGGACGCTGACGCGAAAGCGTGGTCTAGCGAACCAATTAGCCTGCTTGATGCGGGCAATTGCTGACAAAAAAGCTACCTTAGGGATAACAGAGTCGTCACCCGCAAGAGCACATATCGACCGGGTGGCTTGCTACCTCGATGTCGGTTCCCTCCATCCTGCCCGGGCAGATTCGGGCAAGGGTGAGGTTGTTCGCCTATTAAAGGAGGTCGTGAGCTGGGTTTAGACCGTCGTGAGACAGGTCGGCTGCTATCTATTGGGGGTGTTACGGAATCTGACGAGAACGTTCGTATAGTACGAGAGGAACTACGAATGGGTGCCACTGGTGTACCGGTTGTTCGAGAGAGCACGTGCCGGGCAGCTACGCGCCACGGGGTAAGAGCTGAACGCATCTAAGCTCGAAACCCACTTGGAAAAGAGATTCCACCGAGACCACTCGTAGAAGACGAGTTCGATAGACTCGGGGTGTACGCACCGAGGCAACGAGGTGTTGAGCCCGCGAGCACTAACAGGTCAAGCCACACAATCATACTACATCGCATTGGATCCGTGATTCGAGAACGGGTCCGGGCGCTAACTGGACTACACTTACATACGGTCATACCACCGATATTGGCATCGTCGTGGTTCGATTCCACGAATCGGCGTTAAGGCGGCCACAGCGGTGGGGTTACACCCGTACCCATCCCGAACACGGAAGTTAAGCCCGCCTGCGTTTCGGCGAGTACTGGAGTGGGAGACCCTCTGGGAAATCCGATTCGCCGCCTCCACTCATACTGCGATCCACATCGGATCGCTGCAATTACCCTCGCACAGTGACGACGCTGTGCGGGGGTTTTTTGCGTGTATGGATCGGCCATACCGCTACGCTTAAACAATCACAGTTGCTACTGACACGTGCGCCAAGGTGGCAGAGTCCGGCCGAACGCAGCGGCCTGCAGAGCCGCCCACCGCCGGTTCAAATCCGGCCCTTGGCTTACATCAAAATCCTCACAATCCAATCGCGGTTGGGAGGTTCAGTCGCGCACTTCCGCGGCTGACGAAGCTGTTTCCCATACTTCTGAGCGACGCGACCAATCCGATTTCATGAGACAGTGATCGCGCCGGCTCTCTCTATGAGGGTACACGATCGCTCGCAGATGTGGGTTGGCACGACGAGTACACACTTGCCTGGAAACCCAACTTCACGAGATCTTCTCGCTGTTCAAACTGCGGGCGGTGTTGTGGTACTTTCGAGGGTCAGGCCGGGGGTTTGGAGCCGTCAAAGGTAACTCCGACCTCTGAGGAGCGTATGGTACCACTGTCTCGACTGCGCGACCGATCTCATCCAGGAACAGCACGATATCGATGACCGCGCGAAAGCCGAGCACGAGGTCCGGTGGGAGCGATTGCGATGATGTTCACTGGTTAGTACTCGTGAGTGCCGAGATCCTGCTCGCTTACCGTGCAGGCTACTTGTTCATATTGCGGCGACGGTTCACCGCCCGCTATCGTGGCCTTCTCTTCGTTCGCGCCACGCACCGCTGACCAGTTCGTTGCACGGGCCGGGCGCGATTATGAACTACGCCGAGACGTTCCAGTTTGTTCGCTTCGCTCACTCACGGGCTGCGACTCGTCTAGTTCAAATCGCGGCGGCCGTTTCACTCTTCATGTCCGTTCGTCGTGAAAACGGGCCGGGCGCGATTTGAACACGCGACCGTCTGGTTAAAAGCCAGACGCTCTGCCGGACTGAGCTACCGGCCCATTATCCCGTAGTATCCGTCTATTGCGGTTAAACGTTTCTTTCTGCTGGCCCGGTCAGGACTCGTCGAGGTACGTTTCGAGTGCCTCCGCGACGACCTCTCCAGGGGGGACGCCGTCCAGCGATGCCTGTTGTCGCAGATCGCGATAGGTCGAGGCCGGAAGCGTCAACTCGATCGTGCCCAACCCGACGTCGCAGTCGGCCAGCGCGCGATCGATGGGGTCTCCGTTGTTGACGGCGCTTGCGACGCTGCGAACCTGGCGCACCGTCAGGTCTCCGTCGAGTGTCGCCCAGGCCAGAAGAAGGCGATACTCTCCGCTAACCCGAGCGATGTGTTTGGCCGCCGTCGGCGCGATTGCACCGAGGGCCACCTGTCTGCGGACCGATCGCGGCAGATCGTGGACGCGGGCCCACTTGCGGATGAACGAGACGTTGGCGTCGCCACCGGCTCGCTTCGCTGCTGCCTTATACGATCCTTCGCCGCGGACGAGAGCTGCACAGGCCGCTGCTCCTCGGAGCATATAGAGGTGGTCTTCTGCCCCGGTCCCGGCTGCGAACTCCCGGACGGTCTCTGCGGCTCTGGCAAGGCTCTCGGCGTCGTCCGGATCGAACTGGACTGCCTCGCGTGCTCGCGTCCCGGCGACAGACTCGTCGCCGCGGATGACGGGCGCGCCGACAGGGGACTTTCGATCGGTCGGTATCGGCTCACCGCTCTGGCCCTGACTGCGGTCCCCGTCTCGCGTCCGGTCGTCGCTCATCGCTCCCTCTTTCGAGCCGAGCCGTCAAAAGTGCCCGTATCGCGTCACTCCTCGCGTTGTTCAGCGAGGTGTTCCCAGATTTCCGTACAGCCAGCGCCGACCTCGACGTCGTCGAGATGGGCGTCATCCCGTGGATCGTCGTCGTCCTCGTCTGGAGGCTCCATCGTACACTTCGCTCCGTCAGTCATGTGTCCTCCATTTGCTTCGCAGGTCGGTCGTTTCGTTTGGCTGTCGACTCATATCTCCCCGTTCGAACGGTATGTGCATAAGTTCGTTTTCCCAAGCAATCAATACCCGTACTCACCCGTACCGGAATGGATAGCCGCTATCTCGGTTTCCGACGCGTCGCTGAATCAGCTCTCTCCGAGGCTTTGGCACTGATTAGTATCACCACGACGGTAATCCTTGCACAGGTCAACGCTGAAATAGCCGCTCGCACTGATCGACACGTATGGCCATCGCACTGCGGACACTCGATGACGGCGCGTGGATCAGCGTCAACGACGCTCGACAGGTGAGCGTAAGCGACGTCTGGACGCTCTCGCGTGGCGTCTTCTGTGATTGCGAGCCAGCCTACATTTTGCTCGAGGGGTTTTACGACGTTAGCGTCGACGGCGCGATCGTCTTCGCCGGTGCAGTGGGGCAGTGCCTCGACTGTGGGACGCGCGACTCCATCGACCAGCTTCCAGTGGGACGTCTCGTCGACGGTGAGTTCGAGCCTTACGACCCCGCTGGCATTCAGTCGACGCTCGAACCCGAGTCATAACGTTACCTCCCTGTCTGGAGGTCGACTCGAACCGTCCCACTACAATGAGGCAACAATATCCGCTACGCGGTAGCTCCGGGGGTAACTGACGAAACACGTCGGGGTTTACGTGATCAGTGCATGGCTAGGGACAACGATGCCTACCGACGTCGAGCAGTGGAAGGACGAACTATACGGGACCGATATTCGTGCCGAGATCGATCGCTTCGCCGAGGCGGGCTGGGAGTCGATCCCTGAAGACGAGCGAGACGCGTGGTTCGAGCGGTTCAAGTGGTACGGTCTGTACCACCAGCGAGCCGGCCAGGAGTCGTACTTCATGCTCCGGGTCGGGCCGCCAAGTGGCATTCTTGAACCCGGACAGTTTCGCCGACTCGTCGAAATCGCCGACGAGTACTCTCGCGGCCCGGTCGAGAACCCCGAGTTCGGGAACGGCTGGCTCGACGTCACCACACGCCAGGCGGTCCAGTTTCACTGGATTCGACTCGAGGACGTCCCGGATCTCTTCGACGATCTCGACGAGGTAGGTCTTTCTGCCGTTCAAGCCTGCGGTGACTCGTGGCGAAACATCGTCGGCTGTCCCGTCGCCGGCAAGGACAAACACGAACACGTCGACGCCCACGAGTTTGCTCACGAACTCAACGACACGTTCAAAGAAAACGAGGCACACTCGAACCTCCCACGGAAGTGGAAGGTCTCTGTCACGGGGTGTGACGAGGGCTGTGGCCAGGGCGACATCAACGACCTGGCGTTCGAACCGGCCCGTAAGGAGATAGACGGCGAGACGGTCACGGGCTACAACGTCCGCGTCGGCGGTGGCCTCTCCCGAAACGAGCCGCGCTTTGCACGCAACATCGACGTCTTCGCCACGCCGGAGCAGGCCGTCGAGGTCGCAGGCGGTATCTCTGCACTCTTTCGCGACCACGGCGACCGCGAGAACCGGTACAACGCCCGAATCAAGTTCCTCGTCGACGAGTGGGGTCCGGAGAAGCTCCGCGAGATCCTCCAGGAGGACTACGTCGACTTCGAACTCGAGACGGCTGGGGAAGACCTGCGCGATTCGTACAGCTACAACTCCGGCAGCGGCGACGGGAAGCAAGACCACATCGGCGTTCACGAGCAAGCCGACGGCAACTACTACGTTGGCTTGAACGTCCTCGTCGGTCGCATCGGCGTCGACGAAGCTTACGAGATCGCAGACGCCGCCGAGGAGTACGCCTCCGGCGAGGTCCGACTGACCCAGCGCCAGAACATCATCCTCACCGACGTGCCCGAGGAGAATCTCGATGACCTCCTCGCCGAACCCGTCTTCGAGACGTACAGTCCGGACCCACACCCCTTCCAGCGCGGCTCGATCGCCTGTACCGGCACCGAGTTCTGCTCGCTCTCGATCGTCGAGACGAAAAATCGCCAGGTGCGCTTTGCGCGCTGGCTGAAAGCGAACGTCGACCTTCCCGACGGCGTCGAGGACTTCCACATCCACCTCTCGGGCTGTACCGCCTCCTGTGCCCAGCCCCAGATCGCGGACGTCTCGCTGCGGGGCATGAAGACCCGCAAGAACGGCGAACCCGTCGAAGCCCTCGACATCGGTCTCGGCGGCGGGCTCGGCGAGAACCCGCAGTTTGCCTCCTGGGTTGCCGAGCGGGTCGCCGCCGACGAGGTTCCAGGCGCTATCAAGAACCTGCTTGCGAACTTCGAGGCGGCCCGCGACGGCGAGGAGAGTTTCCGTGAGTTCGTCGAGGCTCGCGACGACGAGGACCTCGCTGACCTCATCGAACCTGAGGAGACGAGCTACGAGGATCCGTTCCTCCACAACACGAAGCGGACCTGGTACCCCTACGCCGAAGAGGACGACTTAGACGCCAGTCCTGCGCCTGCGAAGGCAGACGGCACGCCAATCCCGTCTGACGACTGATCTCGCAGTCGTTTCTCTATCCTGGTTACGGTATCACTGGCGCCGGGTCTAAGTGCACTCGACACCGTCTTCGACTATGGCCGACCGACTGATGAAGGTAAACGCCTACACGACGCTCGATCTCGTCGACGCGACTGTGACGGGACACGATTTCGAGACGACGTCCGTCGCCGTCGTGAACGCGACTGCGCCCCGCGAACAGCCGGACAGCGTACGCCTCCAACTCGAACTCGACAACATGACCGAACAGCACTTCCCGGCACATATGGAGGAACTCGAGTTGACGCCCGAGCAGGCTCGAACGCTCGCTGACGACCTCCAGAAGCACGCCAATCGCGTCGAGGACGAACTCGCCGAGTGACGCTCCGAACGCACGGACGTACCGTTTTTTGTCGCTCGGGCCCGATACGGTCTGTATGACGACTGTCGATCCGTCGGCAGCTCCCGACCGTTCGATTCGGGGGGCCGAGCGAGCTGATCTGCTGGGGATCGTCAGGATCGAGAACGCCTCGTTCTCACAGCCCTGGCCCTATGACGCCTTCGAGAGCTTCTTAGCGGAGCCGGGGTTTCTGGTCGCGACGGAGGGTGGTCGGATCACCGGCTACGTCGTCGCCGACGTGACGCCCTCGCTTGGCTGTCGGCTCGGCCACATCAAGGATCTCGCCGTCCACCCGGACCGGCGTGGAACCGGGATCGGTTCGACGTTGCTTGGTCGAGCACTCGTCGTTCTGGCGGCCCACGGCGCCACGTCAGTAAAACTCGAAGTTCGACCCTCCAATGACGGAGCCAGATCCCTCTACCGTCGGTTCGGATTCGAGCCGACCCGGCGACTCGACGGCTACTACGGCGACGGCGAGGATGCTCTCGTGATGGTTCGTGACCTCGGCTGACGCCGTCGGGCGCATCCGTTTTGGGGCTCGCGTTCGAATCAACCAGTATGGGATACGCCTGTCCGGTCTGCGATGTCCAGGAGGCAGACGCAGTCCACCTCGCGAACCACCTCGCCGTCACCGCCTCGCTGGGCCGCGAGGAGCACCGCTCGTGGCTCGACGATCACGCCCCCGACTGGCAGGGGTGCAGTCCGGCTGAACTCGGAGAGATCGTCGCCGAGTACGCTGACGAAGTCGAGACGCCCGAATTCGAACGCGGTCCCGGCCGATCTCCCTCGATCGACGCCGCACACCAGCGCGGCTCCGAACGTCCACACCCCGAATCCGATACCGATCTGGATCCGGAGGCTGCTGCAGTACTCGAGGAGGCTCGAGAGCTGACCCGGCAGCGACAGTCTGCTGATGGTTCCGGTACTACTGTCTCCGACGCCGACACCGAAACCGAGTAACGCCCGGAGGATCACCCGTTCGCATATGCACACGACAGGGACGTTCGATCCGGCCTCGATGAAAGCGGCTCGTGAGCGATACGCCGAGGTCGGCCCTGCAGCCCAGACGGTCGTCCGCGAGGTCGCCCGCACGATGGAGTTCGATCGCCAGGAGTACGACGACCGCGTCTCGAGCGACGTCGTCGAGACGGCCCGAGACGCACTGTTTGCGAGCCTACTCTCCGTCCACGTCGGAACGCGCGAGGAGTACGAGGCGTGGCGCGAAGAGTACGACGGCGAGGTCGTCGAGGCCGGCCACGAGGCCGTCGACCGCGTCGTCTGGCACGCCGGCCCCGACGGTGAGGCCGTCGCGGCAACGTTCCAGGAGGAAGAAGACGCTGCGATCGCGACGCTGCGCCGGCAGGCGTTCGGACGGCTCTACCGAGACGAACTGTAGCTCGCCGATATCGATCTGCAGTCTCCTCACACCGCGCACGAAGCGCTACCTATTCCAGCGCTCGATTCTCATTCCAACCGATGACAGACGCCGACGAGTGGTCTCTGATCGACGCCGAAACCGAGTACGAGACGGGCTGGTACGATGGCGGATACGATCTGGTCGAACAGCCCGACGGCAGCAAAAAGCGCTACTACTGGGCCGATCTGCCGCCGGCGGTCGTCGTCGTCGCGCGCCTCGATGCCACTGCTGTCGAGCGCGTCGATGCCGACACCACACCGTCATCGGACGCCGACACTCCAGCGTCCGGCGATCGACTCCTGTTCGTCGAACAGTACCGGCCCGCGATCCGCGAACACCACCTCGAGCTTCCGGCTGGCATCGTCGAAGACGGCGAGTCCTACACCGAGGCGGCCGCCCGTGAACTCGAAGAAGAGACCGGATTCTCCCCTTCGAGTACCCTCCTCCTCCAGGAGTATGCGGTCGCGACGGGCGTCTTGCGCCACGATCGCGCAATCGTGTACGCTGACGGACTCGTCCCTGGCGAGCGCGATCTCGATGGGAACGAGTTCCTCGAGGTGACGACGGTGCCCGTCGAGGACGCACTCTCTCGCGCCCGCGAGTCGCCGGCCAACGACGCGACGCTCAGCGCGCTGTTGCTCGCGAGCGAGGACGGCCTTCTGTAGCCGTACTGCCGGGGTCTGTCGGCGGCACTTCCCGGATCCGTGTACTTTTCCTCTCCCCCGTTCCAAACACGGACGATGGACGGCGAGATCTCCCCGGCCGAGGTACACGAACTGCTCTCCGCCGACGAGGACGTCTGCATTGTGGACATCCGTGACCAGCACAGCTTCGAACGGAGCCGAATTCCGGGCAGTCAGAACCTCCCCTTTCACGAACTCTCCGGCCGCGTGGATGAGCTCACAGACGAAGACCACATCGTGACCGTCTGCCCGCACGGCAAAGCCAGCGTGCAGGCGGCTCGGCTCGTCGGCTCCTACGAGGGAACCGCTGACGCCCGCGTCGAGAGCATGGCTGGCGGACTCGAGGAGTACGGCATCCAGTTTGGCCTTCGACGCGAGGACGACGCGCCAGCCGAGGAGTCGGCAGACGCGGATGCGCCCTTCTAGCCGAGGTTGAAACTGGCCGCAGTGTACGCTGTGAAGTTTGTTTACAGCGTGAGAACACTGCTCGCGGCGATCGGTCGACGAGAACACCAGTCCGATCGCTCGGGCGTACGTGGTGAAGAGTGGATCGCGCGGTTCGGAAGCCGTCTCGGCTTAGACGGGTATCAGGCGACGTTGAAGCCGCGATCCCGAAGGAACTCCTCGATGCGCCCAGTGTGGTTCCCCTGTAACTCGATGTGACCGTCCTCAACGGTCCCGCCACAGGCAAACTTGGACTTCAAGTCCGAGGAAAGACTATCGAGATCGACGTCCTTCGGATCGAACCCTTCGACGATCGTTACCTCCTTACCGTATCTGCGCTCGTCAATGCGGATGGTGAGTTGCTGTTGTCCCTTGGCCACGTCTTCACAGACGCAGAGTTCCTCGGGCAGCCCGCACGTCGAGCAGACTTCCGACATTACGTTCGTTCGTACGAAATGGGCATATTAAACACTATCGGGACCTCGGCTCGTCGCCCATGCCCAGGACGACGATCCATCCCAGCGAACTCGGGACGTGGGACTGCTCGATGGTGTGTTCGCAGAACGATACCCCAGCGTGGACACTTACAGGCGCTCGACGTTCGTCGCGCGCGGTCCCTTCTCGGCCTCGACGATTTCGAACTCCAGCTCTTGGCCCTCCTCCAGATCGGGGCCGCCGATGTCCTCCATGTGGAAGAACACGTCGTCGTCTGCGTCGTCGGTTTCGATGAATCCGTAGCCGCCAGTGTCGTTGAAGAACGCGACCGTACCTTTCGCCATTGCGTTCGACTAGTCCCCCGATACGTGCTTAAAACTTCTGTCAACGATGTATCTGGTCCGGCAATTCTCCCGATTAGTGGCCGCTCACGCCGGATACGCCGTCTTCGTAGTTTTCAATCCCAGTCCGTACACGCCGGACAGTGCGGTTCGCTGTCCCGGTACCAGACGCGTTCAGTTCGTTCGCCACACGCTGTACACGCGTACTCACCCCAGGCGTACGTCGGAGACGGCTCCTTGACGTCGGCCGGGACTCCGTCGGCGCTCTCCGTCTCTTCGCTCGGCCCCTCGTCTTCGCACGGCTCCCCCTCGTCGTCGCGCGACGAGGCGAAGTCGGAGAGGGTCGCGTCGTCGGTCACGCGCCGACGTACGTCCGGGCCGCGCTTAACCGCACCGACCACAGATCGTGTCCGTCTCCGCTCCTGGCCACCGGCTGACGATCCGTCGAATCGGCACGGCCAAGTACCGGCGATCACAATCTGCGTGTATGACCGCCGTGCCATTCAACATCATTGTCGACAACATCGTCGAGATGAACGAGTACCTCACCGACGTCGCGATGGGCGACGGGCTCTCCTTGCTGTTGGTCGCCGTCGGCTCGATTCTGATCGCGTTCAGCCTGGGCGTCTTCGGTCTCCTCTCGCTTGGCGCCGCCGCCAGCCTCGTCACCTCGGACTGAGCGCCCTCCACAGTTGTTCGCGCGCTACTCCTGTGCCAACTCGAGCGCCTCGCTCGCGCGAGAGATTGCGTCGTCGAGATCCGGCCCGAGTGGCGAGCCGACGACGATTCCGTCGACGTGTTCGAGTGCGGCCGCGAACTGATCGGCGACCGTCTCGGTCGTGCCGGCGATACAGAACGCGTCGATCATCGCCGGCGTGACGCGCTCGAACGCCGTTCCCAGGTCGCCACGCTCTAGGGCCTCGCTGACGTCGGCTGCGGCCTCGCGGTCGATGTCGTGGCGGGCTAACACCGGCTCGGCCGCCCCACCTGCGATGAACGCCACCGGCGGACGGGCGGCCTCTCGGGCCGCGTCCTCCTCGGCGGCGACGCTGACGCTCGCGAACGCGAGTGCCGTGAACGATCCGCGGTCGTCGGGGCGTTCGTCGAGTCCCTCTGCGACGCGCGCTGCGGACCACTCCAGATCTGCGGGATGGGATGCGTTGATCAGCACACCGTCGGCGTACTTCGCGCTCATCCGTAGCATGTGTGGCCCCTGTGCGCCGACGTAGACTGGAATCTCGCTGGGCTCGAAGTTCAGCGAGGCGTCCGTCGCCTGGAAGGTGCCGTCGTGATCGACGGCCTCACCGTCCCACAGCTCCCGCGAGACGGTCATCGTCTCGAGTACCCGCCGCAGGGGACGCTCGCGCTCGATTCCGAGTGCCGCCAGCGCCGACCGGTCGCCGGCGCCGACGCCGAGCATTCCTCGCCCACCGGAGACCTCGTCGACCGTCGCCGTCTGGGCGGCGAGTTTCACCGGGTGGGTCTCGTAGGGGTTGACGACGCCTGGCCCGACCTGAATCTCCTCTGTGGCAGCGGCCATCTGCGTACACGCCACGAACGGATCGCGGTTGAAGTAGTGGCTGCTCGCGAACGCGGCGTCGAAACCTTCGTTTTCGGCCAGCACGGCCAGTTCGGCCACGCGCTCGACAGGGTGTTCGGGTGTGAGTTCGATTCCGCTTCGGATCTCCTCGCCGGCTCTCGCGCCATCATCGTCGCTCATGCACTCACCTTCCACTCCCAGCCACGAAGCGCTTGTCGTATGAGGTCGTCGTCGACCTCGCGAAAGAGCTCGTCGCTGCCGTCGAGATCGCCGAACGCCCAGTCGCGGACGACGACCGCGGGGATGCCGTCGGCACCCTCGCCAGCGACGAGATTCGCGGCCGACGCCAGCTCGTCGACGACGGACTCGACGGTGACGCCGAGCGCTCGCCCGTCGCGGTCGACTTCGCCCCGCCAGTCGCGGCTCGCCGGTATTCCCGCCCAGCCCAGCGCGACGCCGCGTTGCCCGTGGCGAAACGGTCTGCCACAGGTATCTGTCACGATCACGGCGACGTCCTCTATTCCGCGCTCTGTGAGTCCCGCACGGATTCGCTGGGCGCTCTCCGTCGGTTTTCGGGGGAGCAACAACAGATCGTGATCGGGGACGTTCGAGCGGTCGATTCCGGCGTTGACACAGATGTGGCCGAAGTGAGTCTCCGTCAGCATGAACGGCGCCTCGATCAGCAGCTCGCTGCTCTCGGCCAACACGGCCTGGGCGAACCGCGGGTCCTTCTCCTCGCCGGCAATTTCGCCGATTCGGGTCGCGAGCTCGCGGGCGCGAGCGCTAACTGGATAGTCTGCCAGATCCGCCGTCCGCCCCTCGGCTTTCGAGACGACGGTGCTCGCGACGGTGAGCACGTCGCCCGACTCGAGGGCGGCCCGATCCGCGATCAGCGCGGCGAGATCGTCACCGGGGCGGATCTCGGGCAGGTCCGCCACTGGTGTCAGTTCCATACCGGAGGGTAGGCGAGTGCCCTAAAAAGCGCACCGTCACCGGAGAATGGAGTCGCGATTCGGTCGGCCTACCGCCGGCTCACTCCGCGTCGCGGTCGGAGTACTTTCCCGCGTCTCGGTCGGCCTCGTTCGCCTTTCGGTCCCGCTCTCCCGGATCGCCGTGACCGCCCCCGCCGGGCGTCCGGACCGTCACCGTCGTCCCCACCAGCGCGTCGACGGTTGTCTTCGCCGGGACGACCTCGCCGTCGATCAGGTTCTGCCCCGGTGCGCCGTCTCTGCCGCCAGCCACGCCCCTCGGCGCCCGCTGCCGGCGCTCGGTCAGCAGCGAGACCGTCGCGTCCGCTTCGAGGGTGACTGCCCGCTCCAGCCCGAGTCCGCCACGGTACCGCCCCTCACCGCCGCTTCCCGGTCGGAAGGCGTAGCACTCGACCCGCAGCGGGTACTCCGTCTCGAGGGCCTCGATTGGGGTGTTCAACGTGTTCGTCATGCCGATCTGGACGCCGTCCATCCCGTCGCGGTCGGGGCGGGCGCCGAAGCCGCCGGCGATCGTTTCGTAGTACGTAAAGGAGCCGTCCCGGGCGCCGATGGTCAGGTTGTTCATCGTGCCCTGACTCTGGGCCGGGACGCGATCGGGTGCGGCCGCGGCCAGGGCGGCGAAGACGACGTCGGCGACGCGCTGGCTGGTTTCGACGTTGCCGCCGACGACTGCGGCAGGCGGCTCCGGGTTCAGCAGCGATCCCGCGGGCGCCGAGACCGTGACGGGATCGTAACAGCCCTGGTTCGGCGGAATTTCGGGGTCGGTCAGACAGCGTATGACGAAGTGGACTGCGCTCTCTGCCACCGCCAGCGGGGCGTTGACGTTGCCCGGAACCTGGGCGGCGGTGCCCGCGAAGTCGACTGCGATCTCGGTGCCGTCGATCGTCACCGCGACCGTGATCTCGATCTCGTCGTCGGTGACGCCGTCGCCCTCGAGGACGTCCGTCGCCTCGTAGGTGCCGTCCGGAAGCGCCGCGATTTCGGCCGCGACGCGCTCGCGGGAGTAGTCGATCACGGCGTCGAAGCCGGCGCGGACGGTCTCGGAGCCGTGCTCTGCGAACAGCTCCGCGAGCCGTTCGTCGGCGCGCTCGTTGGCCGCCCGCTGGGCGCGCAGGTCCGCCCGGCGCTCCCTCGGATTGCGAACGTTCGCCAGCAGGAGCGACCGGACGTCCTCGCGGGGCTCGCCGCCCGCGACCAGCCGGACGGGCGGCAGCCGCAACCCTTCCTCGTGGATCTCCCGCGCCCCGGCCGGCATGCTGCCCGGCGTCGCCCCGCCGACGTCGGCGTGGTGGGCCCGCGAGACGGCGTAGCCGACGATTTCGGCTGTCGTGGTACCTTCACCGCCTCCACTATCGCCGTCAGTCCCTTCCCGCGCCGTGAGCGGCGAGACCATCGTCACGTCCGGCAGGTGGGTTCCGCCGGCGAATGGATCGTTGAGTACGAAGACGTCACCTGGCTCGGGGTCGCGCTCGCGGACGGCGGCCACCGCTGCCGGCATCGCCCCGAGGTGGACGGGGATGTGCTCTGCCTGGGCGATCAGTCGCCCCGCGGCGTCGAACAGCGCGGTCGAGCAGTCCCGGCGCTCCTTGATGTTCGGCGAGTACGCCCCGCGGATCAGCGTCTGCCCCATCTCCTCGGCGATTCCCTCTAGCTGATTGCGCAACACCTCGAGGGTGACGGGGTCGATCTCGTCGTCGTCTCTCGCATTCTCGCCTGCTCCCCTCCCACCATCTCGAGTCATTGCTCCACCTCCGAACTCGCGACGACCGTGCCGTCGGCGAGTATCTCGCCGGTCCAGCCCGGCGGCAGCACCGCCGTGCTCTCGGCCTGCTCAAGGATCGCCGGCCCGGAAACCGTCGCCCCCAGCCCGAGGCGGTCGCGGTCGTAGACTGCCGTCTCGACCGTCCCGGCGTCCGGGAACGTCGCCTCACGCGTTCCGAGGCGGGCTGCCTCGCCACCATCGTGGCCGATCGGCGGCGTCGAGCCCGGAATCGTCGCCGTCGCCCGGAGGGTGACGACCTCGACGGCCTCGTCCATCCGATAGCCGTAGGCGCGCTCGTGGGCGGCGTGGAATCGCTCTGCAACCGTCGCGGGGTCGAACGCCTCGTCCGCGGAAACGGTCAGCTCGAAGCTCTGGCCGGCGTACCGGCAGTCGGCCGCGCGCTCGATTCGGGCGCGATCCGGGTCCGACGCGTCCGCGAGGACGTCTGCGACGAGGCCGTCGTAGATCCCTTCGATCCGATCCGAACCGTCCGTCTCGAGGGCGACGCCCACCGTTCGGGCGGCGTCGTGGCGCTCGTCGGCCGCGAGCAGCCCGAACGCCGAAAGGACCCCGCCGGGTCGTGGGAGGACGATTCGGTCGACCGAGAGCGCGTCGGCGAGCGCCGCCGCGTGCATCGGCCCCGCGCCGCCGAAGGCGACCAGCGCCAGATTGCGGGGGTCGTGACCGCGCTCGACCGTGACGGAGCGAATCGCCCGCGTCATCGTCGCGTTCGCCACGCGGTAGACTCCCTGGGCCGCCGCGCGCGCCCCCTCGAGCCCGGCTTCGTCGGCGAGTTCGGCGAGGGCGTCACGGGCCGCCCCGACGTCGAGGCGCATCGAGCCTCCCAGCTCGGTCTCCGGACCGATGTAGCCCAGGACGACCGCCGCGTCGGTGACCGTCGGCTCCGTCCCGCCCCGGCCGTAGCAGGCCGGACCGGGCTCTGCGCCCGCCGATCGCGGGCCGACCCGCAGCGCGCCGCCGGCGTCGACCCGGGCGATCGAGCCCCCGCCTGCCCCAACCGTCGTCACGTCGACCATCGGCGTCCGGATCGGTATTCCGTCGATCTCGGCCTCGGTCGTCCGCTCGGCCCCGCCCTCTCGGACGAGGCTCACGTCGCTCGAGGTGCCGCCCATGTCGAACGTGATCTGGCCCGCGGTATCGTCCCGGCTCTCGCCGCCGGCAGTGTCGCCCCCGGCGATCGCCCCGGCCCCGACGACGCCCGCTGCGGGCCCCGACAGCGTCGTCGTGACGGGAGTGGTCCGGACGGTCTCGGCATCGGCGGTGCCGCCGTTTGCTCGCATGATTCGCGGCGCCGGTAGCCCCACCTCGGCGGCCGCCTCGACCAGCCGGCCGACGTAGCCGTCGATCGCCGGCCGGACGTAGGCGTCGGCGGCGGTCGTCGCCGTCCGCTCGAACTCGCGGAACTCCGCGAGCACCTCGTGGGAGACCGAGACGGGAACCGACAGCTCCTGGCGGAGAATCTCAGTCGCGACGCGCTCGTTCTCGGGCTCGGCGTAGGCGTGGAGGAAGCAGACCGCGACGGCCTCGACGTCCCGTTTCCGGAGGTCGGCTGCGATGGCGCGGATCTCCTCGGGATCAATTGGCTCCTCGATTCCCTCGGGTGTCGCCCGTTCCGAGACGCCGATCCGGCGGCTCCGGGGGACCAGCGGCGCGGGTTTCTCGGCGTCGAGATCGTACAGCGAGGGGCGGTTCTGCCGGCCGATCTCGAGGACGTCCCGAAAGCCCGCAGTCGTGACGAGCGCCGTCCGCGCGCCGTCGCGCTCTAACAGTGCGTTGACCGAGACGGTCGTCGCGTGGGCGAAGTCGTCGACGTCGGCGGGCTCGATTCCCGCCCGGTCGCAGGCCTCGGCGATTCCCTCGCGGACGCCGACGTGCTGGTCGTCGGTTGTCGGCACTTTCGCGGTCACGAGCCGGTCGCCGACCGAGAGCGCAACGTCAGTGAACGTCCCGCCGACGTCGACGCCGACGCGGACATCGGCGCTTCGAGTCTGTTCGGTTCCCGGTGGACGGACGGACCCGTCTGCAGCCTCCTCGCGTGCCATTGATACGTGTGCTCTGGCCGCGTGCGTCTTAACGTTCGTCACTCGCCACGAAGCCACGGCGGTACCTGGCTCATCTCTCCCGTCGGGACGGGCGACGCCGCCGCTCCCGAAAACGATTCACGCCGGGCGGCCGTCCGATCGCCCATGAGCGACGACGGTGATGCGCACGCGCTGGAGGAGACCCACGTCGTCACGGCCTTCCTGCGAAATCGTGGCGAAGTGTTGCTGGCGCGGCGCAGCGATGCAGTCGGAACGTATCGGGGACGGTGGGGCGGCGTTTCGGGCTTCGCCGAGGGCGACCCCGACGAGCAGGTGCTGGCCGAAATCGAGGAGGAAACTGGCCTCGGGGAGGCGGCCAATCTCGTCCGATCGGGGCGTCCAATTCGGGTGACCGACGACGAGCTGGGTCGCGAGTGGGTCGTCCACCCGTACCTGTTCGACTGCGCCACCCGCGAGGTCGCGCTGAGCGAGGAACACGACGCAGCCGAGTGGGGTTCGCCGACGGCGATCCTCGATCCGGCCGACGACCGGGAGACGGTGCCCGGCCTCTGGACGGCCTACGAGCGCATCGCGCCGACGGTCCGGACGATCGCGGCCGATGACGAGCGCGGGGCCGCCGCCCTCTCGATCGCGGCGCTTCAGGTGATTCGGGACCGCGCCGGCCTCCTGCTGGCCGAGCGCGCCGACTCCGGGGCGAGCCCAGCCGACGAGCGCGAGGAACTCGCCGCGCTCGCCCGCCAGCTGCTCGAGGCGCGCCCGGCGATGGCAGTCATGCGAAACCGGGTGAACCGCGCGATGGCCGACGCGCTGGGGGACGAGGAGCCGGGCGAAGACACTTCGACCGACGACCCGACCGCCCGCGGCGCTCGGGCGGTCCATCAGGCGGCGCTCGTGGGAATCGACCGCGCCCTCACCGCCGACGACGACGCGGCCGCAACGGCGGCCGAGCGGATCGACGGGCGCGTGGCAACCCTCTCGCGGTCGGGGACGGTGCTGGCCGCGATCCGGGAGGGCGAACCGGCACGAGTCTTCGTCGCGGAGTCCCGGCCGGCCGACGAGGGTGTCGCGGTCGCCGAGGAACTCGCCGGCGATGGGCCGCCGGTGACTCTCCACACCGACGCGGCCGTAGCGCACGTCCTCGCGACCGAATCCGTCGACCGCGTGGTGGTCGGTGCTGACGCGATCCGCTCTGACGGCGCGGTGGTGAACAAAGCCGGCACGCGGGCCCTCGCGATCGCTGCTGCTCGGGAGGGAGTTTCGGTCTCGGTTGTCGCGGCTACCGACAAGATCACTCCTCGTGAGGAACTCTCGCTCGAATCCGGCCCACAGAACGCGGTTTACGACGGGAACGCGACCGTCGACGTCCTGAACCCGACGTTCGACGTCACCCCGACAGACTGCGTGACGGAGTACCTGACCGAGCGCGGCGCGCTTGACGTAGACGGCGTGGCGGCCGTCGCCGACGAGCTGCGCTCTCTCGAGTCGTGGACCGAGCGCATCGACTGACGACCCCAGAAAGCGACAGACGGAAAGTCCCGGCCGTCGTACCCGCCACCGGGGCGGCCGTGACGAACTGTTACCCCCACCGAGCCCCGTGTGACGAGGGACTTTTCCCGAGCCGCCCGATTTCGATCTGAACGTTCAGGTGCACCTGCTCCCTAGCGCCGAGCATGCGACTCGATATCGATCGACTCGGCGTCCACGATTCGGTCAGCGAGCTGTTTCCACCAGCCGAACTCGTCGATCTCCTCGCCGAGATGGACGAGGTGATCGTCACGCCCCACTGTGCGGGGTTTACGCGTGACTACGCCGGCGACGTGGCCGATCTCGCCCGCGAGAACCTGACGCGTCTCGAAGCCGGTGACGATCTCGTCAACCGGGTCGTGTAGGGTCTGTCGGTGCGGTCGCTGGTGACTTCGGACGTACCCGTCTCACACCTCTCTCGTCCGCAAAAATGGGAGGACCGACCGCTTATTCGTCGTTGTTGTCGTCAGCGCCGTTATCGTCGTCGGCGCCGTTCTCTTCGTCATCATCGTCGACGTCGTTGTCGTCGACGTCCTCCTCGTCATCGTCATCGTGCTCGTCGGCCGGCACGATCCGACTGACGTACCCCTCGCCCTCGATGGTGGAGGAATCGCTCGTTAGCACGTACACCTCGCCGTCGTCGTCGCGGCCGAAGGCGTTGACAAACTGCTGCATCATGCCGTCGTCGGCCAGCTCCTCGTCGTCGCTCTCGACCGTGAGCTCTTCCATCTCCCAGAGGTCGACCTCGTCCGGCGGGTGGTACCGTTCTAAGTCTTCGTCGCCGACGCCGTTCTCGTCGTCGTTCTCATCCTCGTCGTCGACATCGTTCTCGTCGTTGTCGGCGTTATCGACGTCGTTGTCGTCGTTGTTCTCTACGTCGTTGTCGTTTTCATCGGCGTCGTTTTCGTCTTCATCATCATTTTCGTGATCCATCCACTCCTCGTCTGGATGGGCGATGAACAGCCGACCGCCTTCGCCGCCGTCCCAGCTCCAGTCGCCGAAGATGTACGTGTCCTCGAGGTCCTCGACCTCGCTTCCCTCGTACATGTAGCCGCCGATGATCGCGGTTCCGATACGGTCGCGATCGTCGCCGATCGTTCCGGCTTCGTCGTACTCGTCTGCGTACCGGCCCATGTCTGCCTCCTGTGGGTACTCGAGGACTGGACCGAGCAGGGGCTCGCCACCGCGGGGCTCGGTGACGTCGTCGTCGACCGAGTCGGGGCAGTCTTCGGGCGGCTCCTCGGGGGTGTCCGGATCGAAGCAGTGAGTCCCTTCCCAGGGATTCCACGCGTAGTTGCCGCCGGCCTCGACGTGGTTGACGATCTCGAACAGCGCCTGTCCCACGTCGCCGGTTAGCAACTCGCCGTCCTCGAAGGACATCCGCCACGGGTTTCGCAGTCCCCAGGCCCAGTACTCGGGTAGCTGGCCCTCGTCTTCGTAGTCGACCAGCGGATTATCGTCGGGGATGCCGTAGTTGCGCTCGTCGTCGCCGTCGTCGTCGACGTCGATCCGCAGGATGCCGCCGAGGAGGTTGTGCTCGGTGTCCTGGCCGTTTCCACCCTCGATCTCGTCGTACCAGTCCTCGACGTGCCCCTCGTCGGCGTCGCCTGCGCCGCCACCGTCGCCGGTGGTGACGTAGAGGTAGTCGTCGGGACCGAACCGGATCGGGCCGGCGTTGTGGTTGAACTGTGGCTGTGCGATCTCGAGGATAATCTCCTCGGAGTCGGGGTCGACCTCCGTATTGTCGTCGTCGGTCGTCTCGAATCGAGACAGCCGGTCTAAGTGATCGACCTCTTCGGGAACCTCGGTGCCGGGGGCGCCGTACTCCGGCTCATCGCCTTCGGCACTATACCGCACGAAGATCTGTCCGTTCTCCTCGAATTCGGGGTGGAACGCGAGCCCCAGTAGCCCTCGCTCATCGAAGTCGTCGTCGAGGTCGACCATATCCTCTGGGGTGTCGAGGAAGATGTTGTTGTCATTGTCGTCAACGTCGTTTTCATCGTTCTCGTCGGCGTCGTTATCGTTCTCATCGGCGCCGTTCTCATCGTCCTCGACGTCGTTGTCGTTCTCGTCGTCCTCGACGTCGTTGTCGTCGACGTCCTCGTCCTCCTCGTCGTCATCGTCGACGTCGTTCTCGTCGTGGATATGGATCTGGCCGGTCTGATCGACGATGAACAGCCGGTCGTCGCCCTCCGGGACCTGGAGGTCGGTGGGCTGATCGAGCCCGTCGGCGATCGTTTCGAGGGCCACCGTTGGCCCCTCACCGAATATCGCGCCGTTGTCGTCGACGTCCTCGTCGTCATCGTCGACGTCGTTCTCGTCGTCGTCCTGTGCCACTGCTGTCGGTACGCCCAGGGCAGCCACAGCAGTACCGGCTGCGGCTCCCTGAAGCATCGTTCGCCGTCGAATCTCGGAAATATCTCGTTCTGACATGGTTCGTATGTTCTCGCCACTCGTTCGATTGTGCTCGCTTTCCGCCCCGGCGCGTTCGTTGGTCGACGTTCAGCGACCAGCTCCCGATCGGCTCTGCCGGGTGCTCTAAATACCGTCACTGCGCTGAATAAGCCGCCAGCACCGTTCCCTCCCACAATTCCGACTTGAACGCAATCGGGTGTGGGTAATCCCGATTTGCCGGCAGGTGGGACTATCCGCTCAGTGGAAATGCCCTGACAGCGGCGCCGTTCGTCTGTTTCGAACCACAGTGCTTCTCACGCTGTTGCCTGTCTCCTCGGGCCAGTCTCTGCGGAGAAATAGATCCTTTTTTTCGGGCCAGCGTCGACCGTCCGTTGCAATCTCCGAATTCTCGGGAAAGGTTTTTATACACCGATGCGACCGGCCTGCTTGCTTAAAAGAATTTGAACAGATCGTCTCGCTGCTGCTCGTGGAGGTGTGACCGGACGGCATCGTACAGGGGGTCGAGCTGTCCCCGCTTCGCGCTGATTGGTGCGATGGTCTCTTGCCACTGTTTCCACGGCGGGAGCAGTCCGAGGCGGTCACAGAGTTCGTCCAACCGCTCGTCGCGGTCGTCGACCTTGTCCATCTTGTTGACCGCGACGACGGTCGGGACGTCCAGTTCGCGCAGGAAGTGAAACATCTCGACGTCGTAGGGAATCGACTCGGGCCCCGAGTGACGGTCGATGATGTCGATGACGCTCTTTCCGTCGACGACGAGGATGGCCACGAGGAGTTCGTCGGCGTGATCCTCGAGATAACGTACGATGGCGGTCTTGATATCATCCTGGCGATCGGACTCGACGCCACTCATAAAGCCGAAGCCGGGGAGATCGGTGAGTACGAAATCTTCCGGTGCCCAGTCGTAGTGGTTTGGCTGCCGGGTGACGCCCGGCTTGCCGCCGGTCTCGAACGTGTGCCCCGTCAGTTCGCGCATGAGCGTCGACTTGCCCACGTTCGAGCGACCGACGAGGGCGACCTCCGCGTCGCGATCCGGGCGAGTGTCGAACATACCGGTATCGTTGGTGCGGCGACGGTAATAAGGGCCGCGGCGTGTCCGTGTCGGAGTTCGCCGGTTTCGACCGAAACGCCGAGGCGCGTCGCCGAGTTGGGCCTCCCACCGGAATTATTATTTCCCCGAACCGTCTCTCGCCGGTGTGCGGCTGGTACAGCTGACGGTTCCGACCGGATCGCGTCAGGCGATCCTCGAGACCTTAGACGAGCGGGGGATCGATTACGTCGTGAGCGACGAGACCAGCGACCGAACCTACAACGCGGTGGTCTACTTCCCCCTCCCGTCGGCTGCCGTCGAACCTGTCCTCGATGCCCTGCAGGATCAGGGGATCGACGAGGACGCGTACACGGTGGTCGTCGACGCCGAGACGGTCATCTCGAGTCGTTTTGAAGAGCTTCAAGCGGAGTACGAGAGCGGCGACGTCGAGTCCGATCGCATCTCGAGACAGGAACTGCGTGCGGAAGCCGAGTCGTTGACGCCTTCCTTTGGCATCTACGCGACGATGACGATCGTGAGTGCGATCGTCGCGACCGCCGGACTCTTACTCGACTCGCCGGCCGTGGTGGTGGGATCGATGGTGATCGCCCCTCTGATCGGTCCGGCACTGGGGGCGAGCGTCGGGACCGTGCTAGACGACGAGGAGCTGTTCACGAAGAGCGTGAAGTACCAGCTACTCGGCGTCATCCTCGCGATTGCAGCCGCCGCGATATTCGCGTTCGCGGTCAGGATGGGAAACATCGTTCCGCCCGGGCTCGACATCGCGGCCGTCGACGAGATTGCAGAGCGACTGACGCCCGATCTGCTCTCGCTTGCGGTCGCGCTCGGCGCCGGCGTCGCCGGAATCGTCGCGATCTCGACCGGGATCGCGGTCGCGCTCGTCGGCGTGATGATCGCGGCGGCGCTTATCCCGCCCGCGGCAGCCGCAGGCGTCGCCATCGCGTGGGGACAGCCGAGCGCGGCTATCGGCGCGACCGTCCTCGTGCTGGTCAACGTCCTCTCGGTGAACCTCGCCGGACTGCTCACGCTGTGGTACACCGGCTACCGACCGGACGACTTCTTCCGGATTGGCACTGCAGAAAAGCGAGTTCGACGGCGCGTCGTCGGGCTCGTCCTCATCGTTCTCGTCTTCGCCGTCTTTCTCGGCGGAATCACGTTTGCCTCGTACACGGCCGGGACCTTCGAGGAAAACGCCCGCGACGAGGTCGAACTGGTCCTCGAAGAGGAGGAGTACGCCGAGTTCCAGTTGCTCGATCTCTCGGTCGAACTCGACGACAGCTATCCGTTCCGTAGCCCCGAGCGGGTCGTAGTCACGATCGGTGGTCCCCCCGGCGTTGACGCCCCGGAGCTGGTCGACGAGATTCACGAACGGGTCGTCTCCCAGACTGACGAGGACATCACGGTCGAAGTCCGGTACGTCGAACGCGCCGTGCGGTAAGCGGAGCGCTATCGCCTACGAATCCGCTTTTTGATTCGTCGGAGCCGTTTTACGGTATCCGATCCGTGCGCCTCAGTGGGCTCTTCCGTGACGTCGTCCGACTGCTCCGTGGAACCATCCGATTCGCCGACTGCGATCGTCGACTCCGCCGCGGTCTCGTCCTCGGATCCTCCGCGCCGGAGCCGTCGTCGAATCCAGGTCCGCGGACCGCCGATGCGCGCTAAAACGTACGTCGGCGCGTAGGTGACGACCGCGCCGAGTGCAAAAAAGAACACGCCCAACAGGACGTCTCCGGTGCTGACGTACGCGATCCCGAGATAGAATATCGGGCCGGCCATCGAGAGCCCGGCTGCGTACTGCAACATCGCGAACAGTCCCGGACCCCTCATTCGCTCACCCCTCGAAGGGGAGCTCCGGCTCGTGTCCGATCGCCTCGACGGCCGCTTCGAGCACCGTCTCGACGTTCTCGCCCGTCTCGACGCTCATCTCGTAGTCGGCCGCGACGTCTTTGGTCCAGCGGTCAGCGCGGTCTACCTTGTTGGCGACCGTGTACACCGGGGCATCCTCGAACTGCCCCGCGATCGCGTCTCGGAGTTCGAGCTGGTCCTCGATCGGGTAGCCACACTCGCCGGTCGGGTCGACCAGGACGAGCAGGCAGTCTCCGAGGTGCTCGAGGGCACTCACCGCCTGGGCTTCGATCTCGTTTCGGTCGTCCGGCTTCCGGTCTAACAGCCCCGGCGTGTCGACGATCTGGTGGCGAACGTGATCTCGTTCGAAGTGGCCGACTCCGATCCCCTTCGTGGTGAACGGGTAGGACGCGGTCTCGCCGCGAGCGCGGGTCACGTCGTTGACGAACGAGGACTTGCCGACGTTCGGGTAGCCCGCGACGACGATCGTCGGCTCTTCGGGGTTGATCTCAGGGAGGTCCCGGAGCGCGTTTCGCGCGTCGTTGATCTCCCGCAGCTCGTCGTCGACCTGCTCGACGATATCTGCCAGCCGGGCGAAGGCCTGCTTGCGGTGTTTTCGGGCGGTGTCGACGTCTGTCTTGCGCAGTCGGGGCTGGTACTCGTTGTGGATCTCGCGAGCTTTGCGGCTGGCCCACATCACCTCCGAGAGACTCTGTCGGAGCGCGTCGACGCCCGTGGAGTCCCCGTCTTCGGAGCTCCCCGAGCGCTGCTGGTTCCCCGCCAGAATTGCGTCCGCGAGCTCGTAGTAGAACGGGTGAACGTCGTCCTCGTAGGCGAAGTCGGGCCACGCCGTGACGACGTTCTCTAAGTTGTCCGAGATGATGTTCGCCGCCGTCTGGAGCATCGACTGCTGGGCGTCGAGTCCGCCCTTAGATCTGCCGGCTCGCGATGCCCGCGAAAACGCCTTGTCGATCAGCTCTTCCGACGTGGGCGTCGTCGGAAGGTCTTCGAAAATCATGCCTCGACCTACGTCGTGCGGTCTTAAAAGGTCGTTCGTTGCGCGGCGAGGGCTTATTTTCCCGAATCGCCTCCCGCCCGTATGACGAACTGGCGCGCCGTCTTCGTCGGGTTTCTCACCGCGACCGTCCTCGGTATCGTCGGGCTGGTCGTGCCCGGAATCGGCCAACTCGTCGCCGGACTCGTCGGCGGCTTCGTCGCCGGCTACATAGCCGGCGGCGGCCTCGCGGGTCTCGCACTCGGCCCCGTCGGCGCGGTGATCTCGAGTGCCGCGGGCATCGGTATCTTCGCGTTCGCCGTGCTCCTCGCACTGATCATGGCGATCGAAAGCGCGATCGCGGGGGCCGTTGGCGGCCTGCTCAACCCCTGAGGTGGCGCTCCCAGCTCGGCTATGCCGCGTCTCGAAGCGCGCGGAGCGCGTCGCGCTCGGCGTCGATCTCCTCGGGTGGTCGGCGTAGTACTGCAGCCGGTCGGCGGTCTCCCGTCGGATTCGTTCGTTCACCGCCTTGGGGGAACTCTCTGATACGTGCTCGGCCGTGTCGGGGGACAGCCATCGTCGTTCCCCGTTAGCCAGACGCCATCTCGCGGCAGCTCTCGGCACACGTCGGCAGAATCTCCGCGCAAGCCTGGCAGTGGTCGTGGTCGTGCTTTGCACACTCCTCGGCACACTCCTCACAGAGCTCGGCACAGAGCTCGGCCAGCTCCCGGTGGTACCCGGAGTTTCGCGCCATCCAGCGCGCGTGTAGCGTCGTGATGTCGGCGACGTCCCGACAGAGTCGGACACAGCGGGCCATCTCCTCGCCCTCGCCTACGCAGGCGTCAGCGCACCACTCACAGACTTGGGCGGCTTCGAGGCAGTTGTCGAGACACTCCTGTATGTGGTCGTCGGCGTGGTCGATCTCTTGTAGCGCCATCGCGGCATTCGACACTGGCGGTCGACATCAACCCGGGACGGGCGAGTGCAAGTCGCATCGTCTTTCCCGGCCCGATACTCGCGACGCGTGATTACCGCCGCGCCTCGAGTTCGGCTTCGAGCTCGGAGACGTCCATGTCCTTCATCGAGAGCAACACGAGCAGGTGGTAGACGATGTCGGCGGCCTCGTAGGCGATCTCCTCGCGGTCGTCGTCTTTGGCCGCGAGCACGAGCTCCGTCGTCTCCTCGCCTAACTTCTCTAAGACCGCGTTCTCGCCTTTCTCGTGGGTAAACAGGGAGGCGGTGTAGGAGTCTTCGGGCAGCGTTTCCTTGCGATCCTCGATCACGGCGAACAGCTCGTCTAGGGTCTCCTCCATTTAGATCTCACCGGGAACGTCACGGATGTCTTCGAGTTGGGCGAACTTCTCCCTGTCGTCTCGGCCGCTCTCGAAGACCGCCGACGTGACCTTGATCGGCGCGTTGGTCCGGGCGGCGAGCGCGAGCGAGTCACTCGGTCGGGCGTCGATCACCTGCTCGCCGCGGGGCGTCTGGACGTGGAGGTCGGCGATGTACGTTCCGCCCTGGCCCTCCTCTGCCGACTCGATCCCGTTGACGACGACCCGGTCGAGCCGACCGCCGAGTTCCTCCATGACGTCCAACAGCAGGTCGTGGGTCAGCGGTCGGCCGATGTCCTCAGCTTCGAGTCCACGGGCGATGCTCGTCGCCTCGGGGAACCCGACGAAGATGGGCACGATATCGTCCTCGCCTTCGACGTCCAGAACGAGTACCGGAACCGGGCCCTGTGGAGTTCCGGCGACTCGAACCGCGTCGATAGAAGCGTCCATACCCTTCCAAGGGACGGGAACGTCAAAAGTGTGTACACGGCGACCTCTTGCATCGCTGGCCCGGATCCGGCTGCGTCTGGACGATCCGATAGCTCGGGGCGTTTGCCTCACTCGGCGGGTTCTGCGCCGACTCTCTCCCGGCCGAAGAAGGCCAGCTCGTGGAGCCGATCGTCGGTCGTCAGCTCGGGGTGGAACGCGGTGGCGACGACGGGGCCGTCGCGAACGGCCACCGGTCTGTCGTCCCACGTCGCGAGCACCTCGGCGTCGCCGACCTCATCGATGGCCGGCGCCCGAATGAAGACGGCCGGAAACGGCTCCGCAAGCCCCGTGACGTCGAGCGGGGCCTCGAAGCTGTCGCGCTGGCGGCCGAAGGCGTTTCGCTCGACGCTCGCGTCGATCAGTCCGAGTTCGTCGATCCGGTCGTCGGCGGCGTCCCGAGAGGCGACGATCAGGCCCGCACAGGTCGCGAGCAGGGGTTTACCGGCTGCGACGTGGTCACGAATCTCCGGGGCGATTTCCTCGCCGTGGATCAGCCGCGAGATGGTCGTCGACTCCCCGCCGGGCATCGCCAGCAGGTCGCAGTCGGGGACGATCCCCGCCTCGCGGATCTCGTGAACCTCGACCGTCTCGCCGCGGGCCTCGCCAGCTCGCCGGATGGCGGCTGCGTGCTCTGAGACGTCGCCCTGAACGGCGACGACGCCTGCTACCAGTGACATACGCGGGGTTAGGGAGGCGACGACAAAAAGGCCGCGTCAGGACCGTCCACATTCGGGCGAAAGCCCACCGCTATCCGGGTGGTAACACGTCGAAAAGCGAGCCGAGTTACGAGACGAACGTGAGCAGCTGTACGAGCACGCCGAGCATCACGCCCGTCGCGATGACGGTCTTCGGGTTGATGAGAATCGCGTTCGAGTCTTCCGAGTCGAAGTACCGGACGAGTCCGGCACTGGACATCAGCCCGCCGGTGTTCTGTCCTTTGTCCATGGTCGGACATACAGCGCCCGGGCACTAAGTCTTTCGACCAACCGCCGACTACTCGGTCGTCGACCGACGCTCTCCGTCTAGCGACCGTGCCACTCGCTTCCCGACGTCGAGGCCGTTCGCGAGCGCCGCGTGGATCCGACCGTCGCCGGCCACCCAGTCGCCCGCAAGGTACAGTCCCGCATCAGTGCCGGCCTCGAGCGCAGCCGAATCCGCGGCCCCGTCCGGGAGTGCATACCGCCAGCCCTGGTGGTCGGTCCACGCTGGCTCTCGAAGCCGGTCGTCGCCGACGAGTTCCACAGCGTGGGACGCCAACTGCGCCACGTTCTCCGCTGGCGGATCGTCGTAGCGGTCGGCAGACCACTCCGGGCTCGCCTGAACGATCAACACCGACTCGCCGTCAGGGACGTGGCCGGGCTTGCACTCCTCCCGGGAGAGCCAGCCCACCTCGTGGTTCTTGTCGGTGTTCACCAGCGCGTAGTAGGGCACGTCGAGGGTGAACGGGTACCCAAGAACTGCGGTCCAGATCGGTTGGTACTCGACTGCGCCGACGGCCGCCGCGAGCGTCTCGCGGCTCGGCGAGTCCCACTCCGCATCCGAAACGAGGTCGGCCGTCTGGGGCGCCGGTGGGGTCAGTACGAGCGCGTCGAACGGTCCCCAGCGTTCCCCGTCCGTATCGATCACCGACCACTCTGTCCCCTCGCGAACGAGCGTTTCGGCGCGCGTCCGGCGATGGACCGCCGCATCCGTCCGTGCGAACAGCCGTTTTGCGATCTGGGTTAGTCCCTGCTGGTAGCTCCACTTGTGGTCGTCGCGGTCGTCTCCCGGCGAGACCGTGCCCGTTTCGTCGAAGGTGTACACCGGCTCCTCGATATCTTCGAGTCCCGCCGCATCTCCCGTCTCGGTCACCAGTTCGACGACCCGCTCGTCGGCGTCTTTCAGATAGTTCGCGCCGTAGTCGTAGGTCACCGCTCCGCGCCGCCGCGTCGCCGCTCGTCCACAGACGCCGCCGGATTTTTCTATGACGGTTACGGAGGTGTCCGGCGCCTCGGTTGCGAGTGCGAATGCGATGGCGGAGCCGGCTGCCCCGGCGCCGACGATTCCGACAGAGTTCACACCGGCAGCTTCGGCCGAGAGAGTGATAAATGATCGGGCCGCAGTCATGCGAAATCACGCCGAACGGCGGCAGTGGGAAACCCTTATGCGCGCCGGGCCGGAACATCGAGTGAACGGTATGACTGTCACGCTCAAGGACTTCTACGCGGACTGGTGTGGCCCCTGTAAAACCCAGGATCCGATCCTCGAGGAACTCGAGGACGACTGGGACGGCCGCTTCGAGGTCGAGAAGATCAACGTCGACGAGGCCCAAGATGTCGCAAACGAGTACCAGGTGCGCTCCCTTCCCACGCTGATCGTCGAGAACGACGACGGCGTCGTCGAGCGGTTCGTCGGCGTCACCCAGCGCGAGGATCTAGAGGACGCCCTGGAATCTGCCGGCGCGTAGACTGCGTGTCCTTTTCCGCGTTTCACCGATGTTCGATCAGCACTCAGCTCGCCCCTGTTGACTGTTGTCGGCGTTTCTCAGATCCACTTGACGCCGACGTCGTGTAGCTCCTCGTTGTGTTTGGCGATGTTGATCACTAGGGGGGTGACGCTCTCGACCTCGGCTGCGTTCGCGAG
This sequence comes from Halobacteria archaeon AArc-dxtr1, assembly GCA_025517425.1. Classification (NCBI taxonomy): domain Archaea; kingdom Methanobacteriati; phylum Methanobacteriota; class Halobacteria; species Halobacteria archaeon AArc-dxtr1. The sequence continues at coordinate 104,365 of JAOPJY010000004.1, forward strand.
CGGCCCGGCGTCGAGCGCTCGGAGCCCGTCGATCTCTTCGGCCAGTGCGATCACCCGATCTTTCGGGTCTCCCTCGCCGACGACGAGCGTATCGAGGTCGAGTTCGTGATCCAGGTCGGCGAGCGCCCCCGCTGCGAGGTTGTGGAAGGCGCCAACTACGGGTACTTCGTCCGGCGCCCGGCTGGCGACGAGTTCGGTGACGCTGCCCGCTGACGGTGGGTGGTAGTGCATCCCGTGTTCGTCGCCTTTCATTCCGACTGCCGGAGTGACGAGAATCTGGTCCTCGTCTAGCTTCTCGGCGATGGCCTCGACAGTGTCACCGACGTAGTACGGCGGCACGGCGAGGACGACGACGTCCGCGCGGTCGGCAACCATCTCGTTGTCGAAGCCTTTGATCGACGCCTCAATGTCCCGGGAGGCCAGCTCCGCCTCGTACGTTTCGACGGCCTCGCGGGCCTTTTCGGGGTCGCGCGAACCGATCAGAATCTCGTGATCCGTATCGCGTCCAAAGCGCAGTGTGAGCCCCTCGCCGATGTCTCCAGTTCCGCCGACTAGTGCGATTCTCATACCCGGGGCTCGGGACGGTACCGAAATAAATGGGGTGGACGGTGGCCGGTCTCGCCGGGGTCTGGGATCGCTGTGGGTAACTGTATCGCCTCTTCCAAATTTCGCCGGCTGACTCGATTGTCACACGCCCGTGATCTCTTCGGCGCCGACGCAGGCGACCACGTCGGGACTCAGCTGAACGCGTCCCGACTTAGGCGAACACCTGGACGGTGACTTCGTCGGAACCGTCGGCGCCGACGACGCGGACGGGAAACTGCTCGTCGTGGTTCGTCGGATACGTCTCGAACCCAAGCGTCGCCGCCCCCGTTTCGCCGGCCGCGACGGTTACGTCCTGCGTGTCGAGCACCGCCGGATCGTGCCCGACGACCAGTTCGAGCTCGTCGTCGCGTCGCTGCTCGCCGGTGTTCTCGAGGTCGACGATAACCTCTAGGTACTCGCCGGCGTCGACCGGTGCGTTCGTCCCGCGAATGTCGACCGTCAGCTCGCCGCCGTCACCGTCGCCCTCGTCCCAGTGGCGGTCGATCTCCCACGTCTCCTCGAGTCTCGCAGCGCGGCCGTCCGCACAGAGGACCCACGGATCGACGCGACAGGTGTGGCAGAGTCCGCCCCCGTCGACCGAGAGCGTCGCCGTATCCTGCTCCCCTGATACGTCGCTGACGTCCAGGATGGCGTCGGCCTGACTCAGCCACCAGACGACGCGGTCGAGTCCGCCGTTATCGTCGCTGACGTCGAGTTCGAATGTGATCTCGTCGTCGTCGGCGACTCCCACCACTTCCTCGTCCGGGCGGAACTCGTCGATCGACGGCGACCTCGCGCCCTCGTCGCCGACGTCTACCTCCCAGCGGGCCGCGTACGTGCCGTCCCCATCGTCGGGGATGACCGCCGCGGCGACGTCGACCGTTCCCGGCGATTCGAACGTCTCCTGCCAGTAGTGGGCGCCCCGCTCTGCGTAGTAGATGGCAGGAAGCGGGTTCATCGAGGTGCCGACCTGCTCGCCGTCGACCCACCAGAGCGTCTGCTGGCGCTCGTCGGGATCGAGCGCCTCGACCTCGAACTGGACGGTGGTCTCTGGGCTGATTGTGAGGTCTCCGTCTGGAATCTTCGTCTCCAGGTCCGAGGCGGCGGTGACAGCGGCGGTCCGCTCGTCGGCGTCGCCCTCGACGTCGACTCGAACGGGAAACTCCTCGTCTCGGGGAACGGGATACGTGTAAAACCCCTGGCGAAACGACCGCGTCTCGCCGGCGCCGATCGTCGCGGTGATTCGACTCAGTCGCTCGGGATCGTGCCCGACGACGAGGTCGACGTCCGTCTCGATCGGTTCGGAGCCAGCGTTTTCGACCGCCGTCTCGACTCGGAGGTACTCGCCCGCGTTCACGGGCGAGTCGAGCTCCTCGATCGTCGCCGTCAGGCCCGACTGCTCCGTTTCGGCCCTGGCGCGGTCGATCCCGGTCTGTGATCGGAGCATCGGTACCAGCGCGCTTCCCACTGCTGCACCTGCAAGCACCCGTCGCCGTGTGAAATCCGGTTTCCGCATCTCGTGCGTAAGACGGACCCCAGAACGCAAAATCCGACCCACCGTTACGCCTCGAAACGGGAGATTTCGGCGGTTCCCGACCGGTTGTGAGACGGGATTGTGGACCCTACGGGGCGTCGTCTTCGTCCGGGTTCAGCGCAGCACCCAGCTCCTCCTCGTCGCCGTAGGCGTCTCGATTTCGGACCGTTCGCAGATGCTGTTTGACCCGTCGCTCCAGTTCGCGCCGGCGTTCCTCGTCGACGTCGGGGTCGTCTTCGCACGATTCGAGGCGCCGGCGGGCCTTCTCCAGAAGCGCGATCGCTGACTCCCGCTCGAGTTCGCTCGCCCGACCCAGGTCGGACTCGATCTCGGTGAACGTGGCCTCGGTCACGCGCCTCCGGATGCGGCCTCGACCCATGAACGCTGCCCACGCACTCGCCGACTCGCTGCACTCGTGGTCGGCCCACGGGGACGCTGTCACCGAGGACCCGAACGTCCATTAGCGCGCTCTCCCGACTACCGCTATGGCTCCCGCCATTATCGCCCACCGGGGCTTCGCCGGCGTTGCACCGGAAAACACCGTCGGGGCGGCACTCGCTGCCACCGAGGCCGGCGCCGATGCGATCGAGATCGACGTTCGACCGGCGGCCGACGGTACACCCGTCGTGTTCCACGACGATCGCCTCGACGGGGCGCGCGACGGCCGACCCCTCACCGACGCGACCGGCCTCGTCACCGAGACGTCCCTCGAGACGGTCACCGGGGCTACCGTACTCGGTCGTGAGCCGGTTCCCACGCTCTCTCAGTTGCTCGCGGCAGTTCCCGATACCGTCACGCTCAACGTTGAGCTCAAGGCGCCGGGGGACGCCGCCGAGACGGTCGACTCGAACACGGCGCGCGAGCGCTGGCAGCCCTTCGTCGACCGCGTCGTCGCAGACTGTGACGGGTTTGGCGGTGACCTGTTGTTCTCGTCGTTCGCCGAGGGTGCCCTCGCGGCGCTGCGCGAGCGCGCCCCGGGGTACGACGCCGCCCCGTTGATCTGGGACGATCTCGAAACTGGCCTGGAGATCGCCCGCCGGCACGACTGCGAGGCGATCCACCCACCGCGAAACGCGATCGCCGGGACGGGACTCACAGACACCACCTACGCGGGACTCCCAGCTGGCGAGCCCGACGTCGACCTCCTTACCGTCGCCCACGAGGAGGGGCGCGCGGTCAACGTCTGGACCGTCGAGACGTGGACACAGTTCGACCAACTCGCAGCTGCGGGCGTCGACGGCGTCGTCGCGGAGTATCCGGGAGTAGACGCTAACTCGGGGTCCGCGTAATCCTCTCCACGCCGCGACCCTCAGGGAACCGTTTTCGTGAACCCGAACCAGCACGCCGCGATCTGCACGCCGAGTGCGGCCACTCCAATGGCGCGGTCGTCGTCCAGCAGCGCGAGGTCGAGAACGACGGCCGCCGCCGCCACAACCAGGCCGAACGCGATGGCGTAGGCGATCACTCGAAGGAAATCCTGTGGCACGATTCCGAGTCGCTCGAGGCCGCCGTAAAAGGCGAGCCAGCCGGCGGCCACCCCCGTGGCCAGCACGAACAGCGCGTCGAGGACGCCGGCCGTCCCGGTCACCGAGCCGAGGGCGACCCGCGTCGGTGCGAACGCAAGCGGGACAAAAAAGATCGCCAGCCACGCGAACTGACCGCCGGCGTTCGGATCGGCTCCGATTCGCTCGTAGCCACCCTCCACGAGCCACGTGGTTCCGGCGAGCGCGACGGCGAGTATCGCGATCGCGCTCACCCGTACCAATGTGGGATTCTCGGTGCCAGACAGCCCTACTACTCGGCTGACAACGAGGCCGATGGCGACGCCCAGCCACGCGAGCCCGACGACGGTCCCGACCGAGCTGGCGAGCACGCTGAGAGCGCCGCCGACGCTCGAGCGTGCCGTGTCCGCCATTGGAAACGTGTTGCTCCGACAACCATATAACGATTCGGTCGGGGGTCAGTCTCGTCCGCCGTGTCGGTCGATGACCGAGTTCGGATCCCGGCTCGGCAGATCCTCGTTCGACGGTCCCTCGAGCACCGCACCGTCGACGTCGAAGCGCGAGCCGTGACAGGGGCAGTCCCAACTGGCCTCCCCGTCGTTCCACTCGACGAGACAGTACATGTGGGTACAGACGGCCGAGACGGCGTGGACGTCGCCCGCCTCGTCGCGCACGCAGGCGATCGGCGTGCCGCCCTTCCGAACGATTGTCCCTTCGCCGGGCTCGAGCGCGGCGAGATCCGGCGAGACGAGCGTGCGCAGCCAGTCGGTCGCGAACTGGCTCGCGGCGTCGGCGTTCTCGGTGACGGTCTTGCTGAGGGAGGACTTTGGCGTAAACCGGAGCGGGTCGAACAGCGTGAGTGCGGACGGCTCCTCGCCGTCAATCTGGGCCGCGAGCAGCCGCCCCGCGGCGACCCCGTTCGTCATCCCCCACCCACGGAAGCCGGTGGCGACCAGGACGTTTCGGGCACCTGCGCCGGCGCGACCGATGAAGGGCACCTTGTCGACCGGCTTGTAGTCCTGGGTCGACCAGCGGTAGGCGATCTCGTCGACTGGAAACCGCTCCCGAGCCCACCGCTCGAGCCGGCGGTACCGCTCGGCAGTCGAACCGCCTTGCCCGGTCTTGTGGTTCTCGCCGCCGACGAGCAGGAGTTCCCCGTCGTCGTCCCGGTGGGTCCGCACTGACCGGTAGTTTTCGCCGGTGCGGTAGTACATCCCCTCGGGTGGATTCCCGTCGAGCCGGATCCCGAGGACGTAGGACCGTTTCGGGTGCATCCGGGCGAAGTAGCCCGCCCGATCGAGGATCGGAAATCCCGTCGCGAGAACGACCCGGCGCGCCGTCACCACCCCCTTCTCTGTCCGGACGCGACAGGGCTCGCCGGGCTCGACGTCGGTGACACGCGTCCCCTCGTAGACGCGTGCCCCGTCGTCTGCCCGGAGCTTCTCGGCCAGTCCGAGCAGGTACTTGCGGGGGTGAAACCACGCCTGATCGTCGAACCGAACGGCGGCCTGGGCGCGCTCGAACGGCGGTACGGAGGTGACCGACGCCGCCTCGATCCCCGCGGCGCGGGCGGCCTCGGCCTCGCGCTCGATGTCGTCGGGCTCGTTTCCGTAGAGGTACGACGGCTGGCGCTCGAACCCGCAGTCGATTCCCAACTCGTCGATCCGGCGCTCGACCTCGTCGATCGACTTCTCCTGGGTCGTGGCGTAGCACCTCGCCTGCTTTCGGCCGAACTCACGGCGCAGGTGGTCGTAGATGGCGCCGTGCTGGCTCGTCAGCTTCGCGGTCGATTTTCCCGTAACGCCGGCTGCGATCCGGTCGCGCTCGAGAACGGTGACCGTGTGGCCGCGTTCGCGTAGGCTGATCGCCGTCGATACGCCTGCGATGCCCCCGCCGACGACCGCGACGTCGACGGACTGGTCGGACGCGAGCGGGTCGAACCCCGCGTCGCCCGTCGTCGCGAGCCACGGCGAGGTCGGTCGCCCGGGAAGGTCGTCACCTGCGAACATCTCGTCGGCCATGGCCGACCGGCTACCACGGCCGGACTGAAAAAACAGCCCCCTCAGCCGACCGAACCCGTCCGCTTCGTCTTGCCCGCCCCGCTACAGCGACTCCACATCTTCCAGCCACGCCGGTAGCTCGTTTACCGACTCGAGGACGGCGGTTGCACCGGCCTCGTCGAACCGCTCTCGGCCCGCCTCGCCGGTGAGGCCGCCAGTCAGGACGCCGATACCGTGGTAGTCGCGTCCGGGATCGGCGTCCTCTGCGTTCACCGCGGTCTGTACGTCGTCGAGCGTATCGCCGACGAAGACGACCGACTCCGCGTCGAATCGCGAGGCGAGCGTTCGCAGCGCCGCTGGGTGGGGTTTACCCTCCTCCCAGTCGTCCATCGTGAAGCGTCGGTCGGCCGGTATCTCGAGGCCGACGCGTCGCAGTGCGATTTCGGCTTCCGCTCGCGGCCGCCCGGTGACGATGCCGACGTCGTAGTCCTTGAGGAGCCGGACTCGGGTCTCTTCGTCGAGCAGAACCGGCTCGTCGTGGATGAACCCCTCCGTTTCGATGTCGGGTTCGCCACCCTCCAAGCTTCGGTATAGCTCCGCCCCGAGGTACAGTTGCTGGAAGACGTCTCGAAGCCGCCGGCGGTCCCACTTCTCGCGGACGCGCTGGGTCGCTCTGGCACCGAGTGCCTCCCGGATGACGCGCTCTGCGGACTCGAGGCCGCCGCCGTCGGCCGCGATGGCGTCGGTAAACTCATCGATCGAGTTCTCGTATCCCGCTTCGGTTGCCAGCACGTAGAGGGCCGCCGCGTACGTGAGTTCCCAGTCGTTGTTGAACCCACCCGCGTTCTTGAACGCCTGGCTGTCTCCGTCTCGGATCGTCCGCCCGTAGACGCGCTCGACGGCCTCGCGGATCGCTCGCCGGTAGGAGCCCTCGACGTCGACGAGGACGCCGTCGATGTCGAGCACGACTGCGTCTACACTCATGTCGGTGGATACGGATGCGGGGTGATAAATGCCGTTGGATTCGCCTCTGTTCCCCGCTCTTACTGGTTGACTGCTTCTTCCCGCAACTGTGGGAACAATTGTTATGTATGCAAAACTCTTTTTACTGGAGGGTGAACATACACAGTACCCGACGTATGTGTGCTAACACTGAACGGCCCGACGACGGATCAACCGAGGAAACACAGGACCACGACGATACCTCCCGTCGACTACTCCAGGGTGCTGGAGCTGCAGCCGGTGCTACTGCGTTGGCCGGCTGTGCGGACATCGTCGACGACATCGTCGACGACGACGATGACGAGCTCGCAGACGAGTGGCACCGTGACATCGACGCGGAGGCCGATCCCGACGCCGCAACGGACTGGGACAACTACGAGGTCACCGAAATCCTCGAGCTCGACGACGTACAGGCGATCGACGTCGCTCCGGACGGGAAGGTCTGGTACGTCAACCGCGGTGCGCACTTCGTGACCCACGGTTCGGACACCTGTCAAATCGGGTGGGTCGATCCGGACTCCGGCGACCACGAGGTCGCACTTGAACTGGACGTCACCGTCGGCAATCCACACGAGGAGACACTGGCCGAGAACGACGCACGCGAGACGGGCGGTCAGGGGATCACCTTCGACCCCGACTTCGAGGAGAACGGCTACGTCTACGTGAGCTATCACCCGGCCTGGGACGACATGGAGGATATCGGCCCCAGCCCGTACGAAGAGTTCTACGAGGTAACCGACGAGATCGACCACGACGGCGACGTTTCGTTCGGTTACCAGCTCGTCTCACGGTTCGAGGTCACAGACGACGATACGATCGATCCGGATTCCGAGACCGAGATCATCCGCATCCCCGAGCAGTTCGACTACTGCTGTCACCGTGGCGGCGACCTCGAGTTCGACAACGTCGGTCATCTCTACATCTCGACCGGTGACGACGTCACCTCTGGCTGGTCGCTGTGGTCTCCGGCCGACGATCGTGAAATGGCTCACCCGGCGTTCGACGCACGACGTACGGCCGCAAATACGGCGGATCTCCGCGGGAGCATCCTTCGGATCATTCCCCAGGAGGACGGCGGCTACACCGTCCCGCCGGACAACCTGTTCCCGTTCGGCGAGTACCAACAGGAGATCTCCGAGGGGAAGGTCCGCCCCGAGATTTACTCGATGGGGTACCGCAACCCCTACCGGATCGAAGTCGACGATCACACCGGTGCCGTCTTCGTTGGCGACTACGCCCCTGCCGGAAACTGGACTGACGAGCGGGGTCCTGACGGAATGGCAACCTATCACCTCCTCTGTGAGCCCCAGAACGCTGGATGGCCACTCTTCAAAGGATACTACCCGTACCGCCGGTGGGACTACGAGGAGGAAGAGCCAGGTCAACCCTACTGGCCCGACAACCTTCGCAACGACTCGCGGAACAACACTGGCCTGGAGAAGTTACCTGACGCCACGCCGGCACTCGTTTGGCAGGCCTACTCCTCCTGGAATGAGTACCCGGTGCTCGCGGAAGAGGAGCTTCCGTGGGTCGATCTCCCTCGTCCGGGCGAACCAACCTGGCCAGAGCTGCCGACGTCCGGTTCGGCGAACGCAGGTATCGCATACCGGTACTCGGATGACTACGGTGAGGGTGCACTCGACCCGTACTTCGAGGGTAAGCAGTTCCTACTCGGTATGTACGACCACTCGGATGAGCGGATCTACTACCTGACGTTCAACGAGGACGGTAGCATCGACATCGACACCTTCATGCCGGACAACGAGTTCGAAACGCCATCGGACACGGAGGTCGGTCCCAATGGCCGACTCTTCTTGGCCGACTACGGCGGCTGGACCGGCGACGAGGGAGCGATCTACATGATTGAGTACGATCCCTGACCGCCGTCTGGGCGCGATTCGCGCTCTGATATCAATGTCCTACCTGGACTAAATATTGTGTTATACCCCCTCAAAGTCGTGTTAACCATTTCCTACTGATTGTTCCTCATGTTAACGACATTTTAATGCCACTTGCCGAAAGGCTTTTTTGGTCATGAAAATACAGTACCCATAGAATGTGTAGCAAGCACACATCGACACAGACTGACGAAGATCTACGAGCCGAAGAGACGGACGCTCCCGAATCCTCGCAGCCCGGGGACGCTGCGGCGGATGCAGGGAACGGCCGTCGCCGACTGCTCCAGGGTGCGGGGGCCGCAGCTGGTGCCACTGCGTTGGCCGGCTGTGCGGACATCGTCGACGATCTCTTAGACGACGAAGACGAACTCGGAGACGAGTGGCACCGCGACATCGATGCGGAGGCCGACCCCGACGCTGCCACGGACTGGGACAACTACGAAGTTACCAGCATCCTGACCGTCGACGACCTGATGGCGCTCGACGTCGACCCCGACGACAACATCTGGTACATTAACCGCGGGGCGAACTTCACTACCCACGGCGACGCTACCTGTCAGGTCGGCTATGTCGACCCCGATACCGAAGAACACACGGTCGCGCTCGAACTCGACGTGATGGTCGGCTCCGAGGAATTCGTCGACGGCGGCGAAGCCCGTGAGCTGGGTGGACAGGGGGTCGCGATCTGTCCGAACTTCGAGGAGACTGGCCACGTCTACGTTTACTATCACCCCTCGAGCGAGAACATCGAGGAGATTGACAACCCGTACCACGAGGATATCAACACCTACCTCCAGCAGGTCTCGCGCTTCGAATTCGACGGCGAGGAACTCGACCCTGATTCCGAGGAAACGGTTATCCAGATCCCGTTCCAGCTCGACACCTGCTGTCACTACGGTGGCTACCTCGAGTTCGGTCCGGAAGGATACCTCTACGTCTCCACCGGTGACGACTCCCAGAACGTCGGCAACCCCGACGACGAGGTCAACTGGTTCATGGGCGACGAGCGCGAGGGAATCATCAACGATCGTCCAGCGCCCGTCTCGGACGCTCAGCGAACCTCCGGCAACACGGCCGACCTCCGCGGAAGCATCCTCCGGATCATCCCCGAAGAGGACGGTGGCTACACGGTTCCCCCGGACAACCTGTTCCCGTACAGCGAGTACGAAGACGAGATCTCCGAAGGCCTCGTCCGCCCTGAGATCTACTCGATGGGATTCCGGAATCCGTACGTCATCCACGCCGACGAACACACTGGCAACCTCTGGGTGTCTGACTACGCCAACGACGCGGACTCATGGGACCCAGATCAGGGGCCGATGGGGATCGCGACACACTTCCACATCTGTGAGCCGATCAACGGCGGCTGGCCATACTTCAAAGCGTTCTACCCGTACCGCGACCGCGACTACGAGGCTGGCGAGCCAGGTCAGCCGTTCTGGCCCGACAACCTCCGCAACGACTCGCCGAACAACACTGGCCTGGAGAAGCTACCTGACGTCACTCCGGCGACGCTCTGGCACAGCAACAACTGGGACGACTACACTGACGCTGCGGCGTGGGTCGACATGCCCGTGCCCGGTGAAGTCACGTGGCCCGACCTGCCCGCCTCCGGCTCGGCGAACGCCGGTATCGCCTACCGATATCCGGACGAACCGGGAGACGGCGCACTCGATCCCTACTTCGAGGGCAAGCAGTTCATCCTGACCCCGTACGGCGGCGGCGGGTGGATTGGCTACCTGACCTTCGGCGAGGACGGTTCGGTCGAGGCCAACGACTTCTTGCCTGACAGCGATATCGGTACCCCGACGGACATGGAGTCTGACTCTGAGGGTCGGGTTTACGTCATGGAGTACGGCTCCGTCTGGAGCGGCGCAGACAGCCAGATCCACAAGATCGAGTACACCGGATAACGTCCGAACCACTCGAACGCGACACCGTTCTTTCTCGATCTCGTTTCTCTACGCTCCTGAGATCGGCTTCGATTCACACCCCTCGTAGTCTGTCCCTTCCTTGGCGAATCCGTACGTTCCTACGCTCGCCAATCGAAATCAACGCTTATCCGACATCGCCACTACCGCTTGAAGTCATGCGATCTCGCCAGTGAATACGTTATTACTCCTCTCCGAATAACATTTAATATATGGCATATAGAGCGGCTACAGCGCGGATTGATTTCGAACTCGGCCACTGCTCCATTCGGGTGTGCTTTCTCCCTCGACCAGCTTTATGTGACTATCGCTCTCTTGGACCTGTCTTCTAACAATACTAGCAACTTTTCCCACCGACCCTGGGTAGTTTTCGGCATATGCCCAACGATAAGACCACACAGGGCAGTACCGACTCGATCGGCTCAAAGATGCGCCGAGGGCTCTTTCAGGGTGCCGGCGCACTGAGCGCGCTTGGGCTGGCTGGCTGTCTTGGTGGCGTCGACGAAGAGGAGGAAAACGGTGAGGAGACCGAAAACGGTGAAGAAACCGAAAACGGCGAGGAGACCGAAAACGGCGAGGAACGCTCCTCGGAGTGGTATCGAGACTTAGACGAGGAGGCAGATTCCGACGCCGCAACCGACTGGGACAACTACGAGGTGACCGAACTCGTCGAGGTCGAGAATCTGATGGCGATCGACGTCGACCCCGAGGACCGCGTCTGGTATATTAACCGCGGCGACGTCTTCCCGACGTACGGGGACGGAACCTGCCAGATTGGCTGGGTCGACGCCGACGGCGAACACGAGGTCGCACTCGAACTCGACGTCTCGCTCGGCGCCGTTCCCCAGGACTGGGGCGTCGACGACTGGGAGGAACTGGAGGAGGCAGAAGAGAACGACGACGACGAAGACGACGATGAGGAAGAGGCCGAACCGCCGGAGATGGCAACCCGTGAACTCGGGGGACAGGGGATCGCGATCGATCCCGACTTCCAGGACAACGGCTACGTCTACATCTGGTATCATCCCTCCAGCGAGGACCAGACCGAGGTCGACAACCCCTACAACGAGGGGATCTCGATGGCTAACGCCCACGTGTCTCGGTTCGTCTTCGACGATGGCGAACTCGACCCCGACTCCGAGGAGGTCATCCTCGAGATTCCGTACAACCGAACGACCTGCTGTCACCACGGCGGCTACCTCGAGTTCGGCCCCGAGGGTGATCTCTACATCACGACTGGTGACAACTCGAACAACGTTGGCAACCCCGACGGCGAAATCGACTGGTTCATGGGCGACGAGCGTGAGGGCGAGATTCACGGCCGGCCGGCGGCGGTTTCCGACGCCCAGCGCACCTCCGGTAACACCGCCGATCTCCGCGGGAGCATTCTCCGCATTACACCCACCGAGGACGGCTACGAGGTTCCCGAGGGGAACTTAAAACACGTCCACGAGGACGAACACGACGAGGAGTGGAGCGACGAGGAGTTCCGTCCCGAGATTTACGCGATGGGCTTTCGGAACCCGTACGTCATCCACGCCGACCAGCATACTGGCAACCTCTGGGTGTCTGACTACGCCAATGACGCCGCGAGCTGGGAGGAGGATCAGGGGCCGATGGGGATCGCGACTCATCACCTCATCTGTGACCCGATAAACGGCGGCTGGCCGTACTGCAAGGCGTACTACCCCTACCGCTACTACGACTACGAGGCCGACGAGCCGGGACAGCCCTTCTGGCCCGAGAATCTCCGGAACCGCTCGCCGAACAACACCGGCATCGAACCCCTGCCGGACTTCACGCCCGCGACGCTCTGGCACAGCAACAACTGGGACGAGTACGAGAACGCGCCCGCGTGGGTCGACATGCCCCGGCCGGGTGAGGTCTCCTGGCCGGAACTGCCGGCGTCTGGCTCCGCAAACGCCGGCGTCGCCTACCGCTACCCCGACGACCCCGCCGACGGCGCGTTCGACCCCTACTTCGAGGGCGCGCAGTTCTTCATGACGCCGTTCGTCGAGGGATGGGTCGGCTACGCTCACTTCAACGACGACGGCACGATCGACATCGGTGAGTTCCTCCCCGAGGAGTTCGCCGTCCCGACCGATATGGAGTACGACTCCCAGGGTCGGGTCTATCTGATGGACTACGGTGAAGGGTTCGGCGGCGACGGCGAGAACGCCGGCATTCACCTGATCGAGTACACCGGCTGACTCTCGCTCCCTGTCGGATCACTCACCGTACTTCGGACCGATTTCGAACGAAAAGAAACTGCAAATCGAAGCGCGGATTCGGCGCTTACTCCGCTTGCTCGATCTTGATACCGCTGATTTTCGGCCAGTCCTCAACCGATTCTAACAGCACAACGAGCTCTCCATCGTTCACTTCGACGGTGTGCGTTTCGTCGTAGGCAGTCGCGGGTCCGACCGCTTCGACGATATCGAACTCCTCCATGACGAGCTCGTCGTTGAGGGAGATGTTCGTGACTCGTTCGCCGACGTCTTCCTCTCCGTGGAACGACTCTCCGAAGTAAAGCGTCACGTCGTAGGTGCCGTTCTCGAGGGGGAACGTGTACTCGATGTCGGACTCCTCGACGCCGTGTTCCTCGCTGCCGTAGAGGTCGTCGTACTCGGTTCCCTCGACGTCGTCGATCCAGTTGCCACCGTCAACATCGCCTTCGATACCGATGAACGGCGACTCGCTCGTGAAGGTGGCGCCGTCGGCCTCCATGTCGTCGACGGTTCCACCGGAGGCGTTGTAACCAAACGGTGTCTCGAAGCCGCCGAACTCGCGGACCTCGATGGCTTTGAACGCCGTGCTGTCCTCGATCGACTCCGTTTCGATCGAGATGACGTTGTCGGTTACCTCAATGGGGAACGTCTGTGGGGTCGCGATGAACGCGCCGTCAGCTTCCGCGTAGGGATCGAACTCTGAGAGGACCTCTTCGCCGTTGATCGTCACATCGAAGACACGGTCGCCTTCGCCGCCTTCACCACTTCCGCCGTCCTCACCGTGCCACGTCTCGGCAAAGTGCAGCGTCACGTTGTACTGGCCGTTCTCGAAGGGGATGTCGAATCCGATATCCCCTCCCCAGTGCTCCGTGAGGTAAAGTTCGTCGTGCTCGGTGTTTCCGACCTCTTGCTCGTCTCGAACCGCGACGTTGAGATCTCCGGACGCCGTGACCTGCTCTGGAATGTGTTCGTCGAAGGTGAGTCCGTCGACCTCGACCGGTCCGTAGACACCTTCCTCCTCGTCGGTGTCGCCGTCTTCACCTTCGCCGCCGTTGTTCAGTCCCCACGGCGCCGAGAGCGGTTCGACGACCGAGGCGTCGACCGTGACGGAGACGTCGGCATCCTCGTCGAAGATACTGTAACTGACGTCGGCGGTCAACTCGGCTTCCTCCTCGGCGTCGTCAGAGACGTCGACCTCCCAGCTCGCGTCCTGGCTGCCGATGAATCCGTCGAGGTCCGCTCCATCCTCGTCCTCGACGCTCCAGCCGTCTGGCACGCTGAGTTCGACGGTTCCCGAATCGATGGCGACGTTGTACGGACTGTCGATCGTCGCCTCCACGGTGTTCTCTCCGACGACGACCTGGACGGGGTCGTCGTCGAAGCTGAGGAGGGGGTGGGGATCGTCGCCGATGACGGGCTCGACGGTGAACGCGCCCATCTCGTCGTCGTCGTCGGTGAATACGCCGTAATCGTACTCGTCAGGGGTGAGGTCCTCTGTGCCCGCGTCGAAGCTGACGGTGTCCTCCTCGCCGCCGTCGAGTTCGAGGTCCTGTTCTCCCTCGACGTCGCCGTCGACGTGGAACTCGACGGTCTGTTCGCCGCTGTCCTCGCCGGTGTTCTCGATGGTCGCCTCGACCGAGACGCTGTCGCCGCGGGTGACGCTCTCCTCGGCCACTTCGAGGTCGGTCACGTCGAAAGAAGCCGGTTCGGGCTCGTCGTCGTCACCATTTGCGTCGTCGCCGTTGGCATCGTCGCCGTTCTCGTCGTCATCGTCGTCTCCCCCGAGACAGCCGGCCAGCACGCCGGCAACGCCAGTGGCACCGACACCCTGTAACACGCGTCGTCGGGATGCTCGGTCCGCCACAGACTCGTCTCGCTCCTGGTCAGTTGTCATACATATCTGTCCGCGGTACCACTTCCAAATAAATCTATTGCTCCCGAAATTAGCCGGGTTAGGGCCTCTCAGACCGTCTCGATCCAGCCGCCGTCTGCGTCGGAGCGCTCGACGGCGTCGAGTAACTCCTGGACACGGTAGCCATCGGCGAACGAGGGCGTGTGCTCTTCACCGTCGCGAACCGCCGAGAGGAACTCGTAGTTCGCGTGGACGAACGTGTGCTCCCAGCCCAGTACGTGACCCGGCGGCCACCAGTGGTCGACGTAGGGGTCGCTCTCTTCTGTGACCATGATCGTCTTGAAGCCCCGATCGTCGGCGCCGCGGTACTCCAGTTCGTTCAGTTTCTCGATCGTAAACCGCAGGCTCCCTTCGGAGCCGTTGATCTCCATGCTCAGATCGTTCTTGTGACCCGTCGCGAACCGGGAGGCCTCGACGGTCGCCGTGGCGCCGTTTTCGAGCTCCGCGTGAGCGGTGAAGGCGTCGTCAACGGTGACGTCTCGCATCTCGGAGCCGTCTTCCGTCGGGCGCTCGTCGACGAACGTCTGGAGGTTGCCGTTGATGCGCTCGACGGGGCCGGCCTGCTCGCCGACGAGGAATCGGACGAGGTCTAACGTGTGCGATCCCAGATCGCCGAGGGCGCCGCTGCCGGCGTACTCCTCTTCGAGTCGCCAGCTCCAGGGCGCCTCGGGATCGACGAGCCAGTCCTGGAGGTACTGGCCGCGCACGTGGTGAATCTCGCCGAGTTCGCCCGACTGGATCAGGTTGCGGGCGTACTGTATGGCGGGAATGAATCGGTAGTTGAAGGTGACGCCGGCGGTTCCTGCCGAGTCAGAAGCCGCATCGCGCATCGCCTCCGCCCCCTCGATCGTGTGGGCCAGGGGTTTCTCGGAGAACACCGATGCCCCTTCTTCCAGCGCGGCGACGGAGGGCTCTTCGTGGAGCCAGTTCGGCCCCAGATTGTAGAGAACGTCGACCTCGTCGACGACCTCCTCCCAGTCGGTCGCGATCCGGTCGAAGCCGTACAGATCGGCGGCTTCTTCCAGTGCCTCCTCGTTGCGCCCGATCAGGACGTCCAGTTCGACCTCGGGGGCGTCCGGGAAGAACATCGGGAGCCGCTGTAAGGCGTTGGAGTGTGCCTTACCCATGAATCGATACCCCAGCATGCCGATGGAGAGTGGTTCGCTCATCGTGATCACCTTAGACCCAGTATGCGTCGCCGGGCTGACTTTCGAACACCGCGCGTTCAAGCATATCGATTCCCTTCTCGAGCCCCTCGAGCGAGGAGGTAAGCGAGTCCTCGTGCTCGATCGAGATGGCGCCGTCGTAGCCGACCATCCGCAGCGTCGAGACGACGTTCTTCCAGAACTCCTCGCCGTGGCCGTAGCCGATCGAACGGAACAGCCAGGATCGGTTGACCTCGTCCGTGTACGGCGTCATGTCGAGGACCCCCTTCTGTCGGACTTCTGGCTCGTAGACCTTTGCGTCCTTGGCGTGGACGTGGTGGATGGCGTCCTCGCGCCCGAGGGTTCGGATACACTCACTAATGTCGATTCCTTGCCAGATAAGGTGGGAGGGATCTAAGTTCGCCCCGATGCGGTCGCCGGTCTCCTCGCGCAGGCGAAGCAGTCCGCGGGGTTCGTAGACGAGCATGTTGGGGTGCATCTCGAGGCCGACGTTGACGCCGTGGTCCTCGGCGAAGTCGGCGATTTCAGACCAGTACGGAATCGCGACCTCCTCCCACTGATACTCGTGGGCCTCTAGGTGCTCGTTTGGCCACGGAGCAGTGAGCCAGTTTGGCACCTGGGCGCTCTCACTTCCACCAGGCAGCCCCGAGAACGTCGTGACGTTCTCGACGCCGAGCTGGGAGGCCAGTCGGATGGTTTCGCGAAGTTCTTCGTCGTCGTGAGCGGCGCGCTCGTCGTCTGGATGGATCGGATTGTTGTGCGTCGACAGGGCAGAGATATACAGATCGTGTTCGTCGAGCATCGCCTGGAGTTCCTCCTGGGCGTCCTCGTTGTCGAGGTACTCGTCGCGAGGCAGATGGTCGTCACCGGTGAAGCCGCCACACCCAATCTCGACTGCGCCCACGCCCCGGTCGGCGAGTTTGGCCAACGCGTCGGGAAGCGGATCGTCGCTGAGTGCCACGGTCAGCACGCCTAATTCCATATCCGAAACGTCGATGCCAATTACCTAAAATATGATGGTTTCGCTCGCCCGCAGGCCGGCTCAGCCTGATGCTACCGCGCGATCGAATCGGTTTTCGTCCTGTTCGCTACTCGCTGACGACGAAGATGTTCCCCTGCATCTGTGCGTGGGGCAAGCAGCGGTAGTAGGTCATCTCCGACGATGCAGTAAACTCGAGTGTCTGCTCGTCGTCGTTGGTCAGTTCGGTCGCGTAGTCGTCGACGATCTCTTCGTTCTGGTCCCAGAGTTCGACGTTGTGTGAATCACCGTCGCCGTTCTCCCAGGTAAACTCGTACTCCTGTCCTTCGAACAGCACCAGCGTCGCGTTGGTTTCACCCTCGATCATCTCGGGTTCC
Organism: Halobacteria archaeon AArc-dxtr1; assembly: GCA_025517425.1. Lineage (NCBI taxonomy): Archaea > Methanobacteriati > Methanobacteriota > Halobacteria > Halobacteria archaeon AArc-dxtr1. The sequence goes on from JAOPJY010000004.1 coordinate 121,479, forward strand.
ATACCGTCCCAGCCACCTCTGGTCCCTTCGACGCGGATCGACTCGACGTCTTCCCACTCGCTGGCATCGATCAGTTCGATCGTCGCCGTTTCGTCGTCGTCGTCGCTGTAGACGCCGTATTCTATCTCTCCAGAACCGTGTTCGCTGGTATCGACGTCGAACTCGACCGTTTCCTCGTCTCCGCCGTCGAGGGAGACCGTCTGCACGTCGGTGGCATCGCCGTCGACACGGAGTTCGATGTCTTGCTCCCCGTCCTCGTCCCCGACGTTTGCGATCGTTGCACTCACGTCGACCATCTCGTCGGCCGGAACGGTGATGTCTCCGGGACTGAGATCGTCCACGTCGAACGACGCAGCTTCCGGCTCTCCGTTGCCGTTGTCGTCGCCATTCTCGTCGTCACCGTTTGCGTCGTCGCCGTTGCCGTCGTCGTCGCCATTCTCGTCGTCGTCGCCGAGACAACCGGCGAGTAATCCAGTCATACCGACCGCACCCATTCCCTGTAGGACACGTCTTCGATAGCGCAGTCTATCCGTATTTACAGCCGTTCGGTCGTCTTTGGCCATGTAATCTTTCATCCGTTTAGGATGAATAAGCATATTGGTTCACCTCGTGAATTGTGAACACACGTTTCGGGTCGGCGCGCTACGCGTCCGGTTCCCCTGCGCATGAACATCTTACGGCCAAATTCTCGCTCTTCAGAACGGGGTGAATAGCATGCGGCCCGATATGGCCGGCCCGGTAGAACCGATCTCCGCTATTCGACGTCTATCTCGCCGCGCATGGCGAGTGGGTGAGGCATGCACAAGTACTCGGCCATGTCATCCGTGGCGGTGAACGTAACCGTCTCTGTCTCCCCCTCACCGGAGACCCCGTCCGTACTGACCAGCGTATCACCGCCTTCGGTTTCGATCTCGAAGTTGTGGAACATCCCATCAACGTTCTCCCATTCGAGCGTATACTCTTGGTCGGCGTGCAGTTCCAGCGTCGGGTTCTCTTCACCGGCGATCTGGTCGGGAGCAACGCCTACCCATGCCGAGCGATCACCCTCGAGTTCGATCGTTGCGAACGGATCCTCGACCGTCAGCGTCCCCGTCACGTTGTCGTTGCTCGAGTAGACGCCGTAGCTGTACTCGCCGACGAGATCGTCGGTCCCAACTCCTTCGAAGCTAACCGACTCCGACGCTTCTGGTTCGAGCGTGAGTTCTTGGGAGTCGACAGCGTCGCCGTCGATTCGTAGTTCGATGTCCTGTGTGCCGTCTTGTTCGCCGGTGTTGGTGACCGTCGCGGAGACGTCGATTTCATCGCCGGGATCGACCGTCACGGCTTCGGGATCGAGGTCGCTGACCTCGAAGTAGGCGTCGTCAGGATCGGCAGCCTCTTGCACAGTCAGCGTTCCCGTCTCTTCGTCGTCGTCCGAGTGAACACCGTACGTGTAACCATCAGCCTCGAACTCCTCGGTCGCGACGCCCTCGAACGAGACGGTTTCCTCGCCGTCGGCATCGAGTGAAACGTCTTCGACTGCGAGCGTGTCATCGTCGACGCGCAGTTCGATGTCCTGCTCGCCGTCCTGCTCGCCCGTGTTGGTGATCGTCGCGGAGACGTCGATCTCATCACCTTCGGTGATCGTCAGCGAGTCGGGATCTAACTCGCTGACCTCGAAGATGGCGGGTTCGGGCTCGCCGTTGTCGTCGCCATTCCCATCGTCGTGGTCATGATCGTCGTCACCGTTTCCGTCGTCGTCACCGTTGGCATCGTCGCCGTTCTCGTCGTCATCGCCGAGACAGCCTGCAAGGAGGGCTAGGGACCCGGCTCCACCGGTCAGCTTCAGTAGTGTACGTCGAGATGTATAGTCGGCCATCACTTAGATACCGGTATATCTGCGATTATGAATCTTCTGTTGTTATTTTTTGTCCCTTTTCCTAACCTTCTGTTCGTCTCGAAATACTTTCTTTGGTGTGTGCGTACTCGCGTTTTTGCCCAAGTCCTATTCTTGCCCTGAGAGATTGTCCTGTTTACCGCCCTCCGTGACCGGTGTCCAACGGCACTCCATTTCTGACATACATCAATTATATTGACTGTATTGGTGGTTTAATCGTACGATCGTCTAAATGTAGGAAACTGGTTACGTTAGGATCAATACCTGTGCAGGCACTGGGTTACTACCTATTGTTCATCTTTTGCTTTCCTATGGGTACGTTTACCACTCCCAAAACACTTAAGTGAAATCAGTTTTCTTAGTCATGTACAGCCTATCATTACCACGATTGAAATGGTAGGATACCAACCGACAACCGACGTTTGAAATCCACTATGAGCGACTCACAGAACCATTCGGCAGGCGACGAGACGGAGAACAAAGGCGGAGCAAATCGACGGCGCGTGTTGCAGGGAATCGGTGCGGCTGGTGTCGCAACCGCTGTGGCGGGGAAAGCGAGTGCTGACGGCCAGTCCGGTCAGTTCAGCCAGGCCGCCGCAGAGGTTTCCGCAGACCACGACGAGATTCCAACGTCGGCACAGTTTTGGTCGTTCCGCGACAGCGACCTCTCGACCGCGGAACTGGTCTACGAGATGGACGAGGCCGGCTACGACCACTTCGAGCCGTATTCGATCAGCGAGGATTCCGACACCGAAGCAATCAACGAGGCAATCGACGACACCGGCGTCACGATGGAAAGCGCACACCAGGGTGTCGGCGACGTGCTCGACGATCCCGACGGCGTCGCTGAGATGTACCTCGAGTACGGCGAACCCGCGCTCATCGAGGCATATATCGGCGGCTGGGATACCGAAGAGGACGTCCTGGACATCGCCCACGATATCAACGAGGCGGCGGACCTGATGGCCGATCACGGTCTCGAGTTCGGCTACCACAACCACGACCACGAGTTCGAGCAGATTGAGGACGGCGACGAGATCGCCTTCGACATCTTCGCGGAGGAGGTCGAAGACCACGTCCACCTCCAGATCGACGCGGGCTGGGTGCTGACTGGCGGCGAAGATCCGATCCACTACATCGTCGAGTACGCTGACCTGGTCGAATCGATTCACATGAAGAACATGCGCGACGGCGACTTCGTCGAGATCGACGAGGGCGAAGTTGGCATGCGTGGTGTCGCGACGGCGGCCCGTAACGCCGCAGACGTCGACCTGCTCGTCTACGAGCACGACGCTCCCGAGGACCCACTCGAGTCCCTCGAGACCGGTGGCTACTGGATGAACAAGCTGAACCACCCGTATTCGCCCGGTGGTATCTGTGCGATCCCAGGCGCAGACACTCACCCTGCGAAGCTTCAGTAAGTAGACGATCTGCGTCTATTATTTGCGGAGATATTTTCGAACAGTAGTAGCTTTTTACTTTCGCAAACCTCTGGCAGAACCGCTCTGCTGCCTCATTTGCAGATGCATACCATCACCGAAACTATTATGCGAGATTGCCTGTATAATCACCTTACGGTCTCCAATCAATCCGTATGGTAGGGGACAGCAACCGACAATCGACTATTAAAATCACTATGAGCGACTCACAGCAGCAATCCACGAGCGATCGTGCGGAGAACAGTGGCGGTTCCAACCGACGGACAGTCCTGCAGGGCATCGGTGCGGCCGGTGTCGCAGGTGCGGTTGCGGGTAAGGTCAGCGCTGACGGCCAGTCCGGCCAGTTCAGCCAGGCTGCCGCTAACGTCTCGGCCCAGGATGACGACGCGATCCCAACCGGTTCACAGTTCTGGTCGTTTGCCTCCAACATTGACGACGACTCGAACGTGAACATGATCGAACTGAGCGGGGAGAACGACCTCCACACCTACGAGCCGTTCAGCGTCGGCCCGGACACGGATCAGGACGAGATCGACGACATGCTCGACGCCGAGGAGGACGCTGGCGTCTACATGAGCAGCGCCCACATCGGCATCGGCGACGTCTTCGACTCCGAAGAGGACCTCGTCGGCGTCTTCGAGCAGTTCGAAAGCGACGACGGCTACCCGGCGCTGATCGATCCCTCCTACGGAGGCACCAGCGAGTGGAGCGACGAGGACGAGGTCATCGAGTGGGCCCAGGAGTGTAACGAGGCCGCCGACATCCTGGCCGACCACGACATGGAGTTCGGCTACCACAACCACGACTGGGAGTTCACCTATCTCGACGGCTCCGACGAGTACGGCTACGACCTCTTCCTCGAGGAAGTCGAGGATCACGTTCACGTCCAGCTGGACGTCGCCTGGTGTTTCGCCGGCGAGGACCGACCGGATCCGCTCTACTACCTCACCGAGTACGGTGACCAGATCAACTCCCTCCACATGAAAAACTGGGAGGCAGCTGACAACCGCTCGCACGGTTCGGGTGAGATGGGTAACGGCGACCTCACCGAGATTCACGAGGGCGACCTCAACATGCGCGCGATCGCGACCGCAGCGCGCAACGCCTCCGACGTCGAGTACCTCATCTACGAGTACGATCAGGCTCCGAACCCTGAGGAGTCCTTCGAGTACGCCGGCTACTGGTTGAACAAGATCAACCACCCGTGGGACCCCGCCGGTATCTGCGCGATCGAAGACGCAGACACTCACCCAGCAAAGCTGCACTAACTGACGCCACACTGGCGGTCAGCTTCTTCCGATTCTTTCGACGGTTGACTATCAGTTGGTTACTGTGCTCTGTCCCTCTTGAGTGTCGCCGCCGTCGGTGCGGACGCTACCTTCGAGACGTGGCTGGCGGAAGATCCACCTCTAGTGGTAATTATAACCTTCTTGTACACTCTTACTCGAGAAATTAGGTGTTACTTTCATTGATATCGTTCTATTAGTTGTGAGCTTCATTCACACTATCGAAACGCCTAACACACGTATTATTGACTACGCTCACATGGCACCGCAGACAGATCCGGAACGCGAACACGCGACTGAGGGGACGAATCGTCGGCGCGTCCTGCAGGGCATCGGCGCGGCTGGCGTCGCAACTGCAGTGACAGGGGCGGCTGGTGCGGACGGACAGCCCGGCCAGTGGAGTCAGTCAGCTGCTGACGTCGCAGCACAAGACGGCGAAGAGCTCCCAACCGGCTCACAGTTCTGGTCGTTCAACGAACTCCTCGACGAAGACTACACGAACGCCGATCTCATCCACCTGAGTGCCGATGCCGATCTTCACTCCTACGAGCCGTACATGATCGACGACGAGGAGGAGATGCTCGAGGCCCAAGAGGAGACTGGCGTCTACATGAGCAGCGCCCACGAGGATATGGAGGAAATCGAGGACGATCCGGAGGGGATGGCCGAACTGTACGAACAGTTCGCCCACGACGGTCGCAACCCGCCGCTGATCGAGCCGTTCGAAGACGAAGAAACGTGGGAGACCGAAGAGAGCGTCGTCGAGTTCGCCGAGCGGTGTAACACCCTCGCCGACGAGATGGCCGACCACGACTTCCAGTTTGGCTATCACAACCACGAACACGAGTTCCGGTACCTAGACGACGGCGACGAGCGTGCCTACGACGTCTTCATCGAGGAACTCGAGGAGGACGTCTATGTGCAACTCGACGTCGCCTGGGTTCTCGCCGGCGTCGACCGACCGGACCCGATCCACTACATCACCGAGTACGGTGACAAGATCGAGTCCCTGCACATGAAAAACTGGCAGGCAGAAGCCGGAACGCGAACGGAAGGCGAGGAAGGAACCGGCGAACTGACCGAGATCCACGAGGGTGACATCAGTATGCAGGCGATCGCCGCCGCGGCACGAAACGCTTCCGAGATCGACCACCTCGTCTACGAGTACGACAACTCACCCCAGCCATACGACTCCTTCGAATACGCCGGCTACTGGCTCAACCGCGTCAACGCCGCGTGGGAACCCGACGGAGTCTGTGCCATCGAGGGTGCAGACGTCCACCCGGCGATCATCCACGAACCCGACGAGGAGCTCGTGGAAGAGGAGGAAGAGGAGGAGGAAGCTGAAGAAGAGGAGGAAGAGGAGGAGGAAGCTGAAGAAGAGGAAGAAGAGGAGGAGGAAGCTGAAGAAGAGGAAGAAGAGGAGGAGGAAGCTGAAGAAGAGGAGGAGGAAGAAGCCGACGAGTAACTTCCCTCCGTTCGTTCCGATTACACGTACTTTTTGAGCGCGTCGTAAGCCGCTGCTGCTGCTCGATCAGGTTCGTCGGGATAGGTGTACAGTTCCATCGTCGCGAACCCGTCGTAGTCGATCTCGTCGAGCGCCGCGAAGACCGCCTCGAAGTCGAGGTCGCCCTCGCCGGGAATGCGGTGATAGTGCTTGCCACGAATTCCTCCAACGATGTCCTCCAGGTGGACGCCCGTCAGGTGGCCCGCACACCGCCGGATACTCTCGGCGGGGTCTTCCCCGTAGACTGCGGCGTGGCCAACGTCGAAGTTGACGCCGAGCGCATCGCTGTCGACCTCGTCGATCAGTTCGAGTACTTCGTCGGTACACTCGACGAGCAACTCTGGTTCGAACTCGATACCGACCTCGACGCCCCGCTCCTCGGCGTAGTCGGTGATCTCCGCAAGCGAGTCAAGGAGGTACTCTCGGGCTTCTTCTGGCGGATTCCCGGGCTCCGGACGGCCGGTCGCGACACAGATCGCTGGCGAGTCGACGGCCACTGCGAGGTCGATGGCGTCTTTCGTGTACGCGACCCGCCAGGCGCGTTGCTCGTCGTCGGCGGTGAGAATCGTCGGATCGAAGAAGGCTGAGGGTGGTGCGTCGTCGTAGTAGCCCGTCGTCGTGTTCGCATTGATGTTCGAGACCGAGAGCTCAGACTCTTTTAGGGCCGTCGTGAGTGCCTCTCGATCGTCGTCGCCGAACTCCGGCAGATAGGCGTGAGGTTCGTCTGCGAGCAGTTCTACGCCCGCGTACTCGTGGTCGCCGATCCGTCTGACCGCGTCGGATAGCTCGAAGCGCGTGTACGCGTTCGTGGAAAAGGCGAGTTCTACCATGCTCTCTGTTACCCCTTCGGTCGGGTTATACCTTTTCGCTTACCCGGGCGTGACTGTCTGTCGAGATGTCTTCTTCCTGTAACGCTACGTCTCATGCGGGTTATATGTACCACTGTTGGCTTCTGGGGGTTATTAGTGGCTCATCTCTGATTTTCGCCCTAATTATCTCTGTTACGTGAATGGACGAGCGTAACCCAACTGTTATCCGTGTGGCGGGCATCGGTTAAATTGCAATGGCGAAAGGAAACGTTGATTTCTTCAACGACACAGGCGGCTACGGTTTCATTTCGACGGACGACGCGGACGATGACGTTTTCTTCCACATGGAAGACGTCGGCGGCCCGGACCTCGAAGAAGGCACGGACATTGAGTTCGACATCGAGCAGGCCCCCAAGGGCCCACGCGCGACGAACGTCCAGCGCCTCTAAGGCAAATTCGTAAACGGTATCGACTCTTGACTGCAGCACTTTACACCTTCTAGCGACGGCGCTGTCGTCGCCTCGCTGCTCACGTCCGTAGCGCTCGCCGTGGCAGCATCCAACCCGACACCCATTTACTCCCGCCCTGAATACCGGGCGGTATGTTCCGTTCTGTTCGCACAGAGGTCGAAGACGCCATTGAGGAGGCGCTCTCGACCCTCGAGTTTCCGACCGGAGATCTCGGAATCGAGGAACCGCCCGACGACGTCGACAGCGTACTGGCCTCGAGCGTCGCCTTCCGGCTGGCCAGCGAGGCTGGCGCGCCGCCGCCCCAGGTCGCTGCCCAGCTAGCAGACGAGATCGACCCCGACGACCTGACTTACGTCTCGAGCATCGAGACCCAGGGTCCCTACCTCAACTTCCTGCCGAGCGAGGCCTACTTCGCGGGCACGCTCGAACGCGCCGTCGACGAGGACTACGGTCACCTCGAGGACCGCGGCGAGTCGGTCGTTGTCGAGCACACCAGCGCGAACCCGACCGGGCCGGTCCACGTTGGTCGAGCCCGCAACCCGATCATCGGCGACGCTGTCTCGAACCTGCTCGACGCCGCGGGTTACGACGTCGCCCGCCACTACTACGTTAACGACGCCGGTCGGCAGATGGCGGTCTTCGCCTGGGCCTATGAGACGTTCGACGAGGACGACATCGCAGACGAGCCCGAACGCGACCGTATCGAGTACGATCTCGTTCGGTACTACCGTCACGGGAATGCCTTCCTCGAGAACGGTCCCGACGAGGAGGTCGCCGCAGCCGAAGCCGAGATCGAGTCCATCATGCAGGGGTTAGAAGCCGGCGACGAGGCCGCCTACGAGCGCGTTGGCGAGGTCGTCGACCAGGTCCTCTCGGGAATGAAAGACTGTCTCGCCCGTCTGCCCGCCGAGTTCGACGAGTTCGTCAAAGAGACGCAATTTATGCGAAACGGCGACACTGATGACCTCGTCGCTCGTCTCAAAGCGCTCGACGAGGCCGTCTACGAGGAAGACGCCTGGCAGCTCGACCTCGAGGAAGCGGGTATCGACAAGAACCTCGTCTTCCTGCGCTCCGATGGTACCTCGCTGTACGCGACGCGGGACCTCGCCCACCACGAGTGGAAGTTCGACAACTTCGATCGCGCCGTGACCGTCCTCGGAGAGGACCACAAGCTCCAGGCCCGGCAGGTTCGCACCGCACTCGAACTGCTCGGCAACGACACCGATCCTCTCGAACAGGTGCTCTACTCCTACGTCAACCTCCCGGAGGGAAAGATGAGCACCCGCCGGGGTACCGGCGTCGATCTGGACGACCTGCTCGACGAGGCGATCGAACGCGCACGAGACGAGGTCGAAGATCGCCTCGACGACCGAATTCGGGACGACGATCTCGACGACGACGACATCGAGCGCATCGCCCACCAGGTCGGCATCGGCGCCGTCAGATACGACGTCGTCTCGAAACAGCCCACCAAGGCGATCACCTTCGAGTGGGACCGCGCATTAGACTTCGAGGCACAGTCCGCGCCGTACGTCCAGTACGTCCACGCGCGCTGTTGTGGCATTTTAGAGGAAGCCGGGCTCGACCCCGAGCGCGATCTCCACCATCAGGACGTCGACCTCGACGCGATCGATGCGACGGCCCTCGCAACCGACGCCGAGCGCGATCTCCTCGAAACGATCGCACGCTATCCCGCCGTCGTCGAGTCCGCTGCTACCGATCTCCAACCACACCGCATCGCGACGTACACGCGCGAGTTCGCCGAGGCGTTCAACGCCTTCTATCGCGAGTGTCCGGTTCTCGCCGACGACGTCGACGCGGAGCTCCGCGAGGCCCGCCTTGCGCTCGTGGGGGCGTCCCGGCACACGATCGCGAACGCGTTGTCGGTGCTCGGCGTCGCTGCGCCGCGCTCGATGTGAGTTAGTGGGTTTCTGCGAGCACCTTCTCGACGAACTCGTGGTCGGTGAGTTCGTCGTCCGTATACGCACGAAGTAGCGCCACGTTGACGTACACCGACATGAGGATCGCTTTTTCCGGGCCGTAGACGGTCATGCTGATCGACTCGACGTGTTTTTCGAACGCCTTGTAATCGCCGACCGCGTCCGCCATGGCGTCTCCGAGCTTGGTGGCGTATTCGTAGTCATCGTCGGACATTGCCTTGGACGGCTTCACGCCGACGTCGAGTTTCTTCTCGTCGTGGATCACGTACTCGACGTCGAGCCCGTACTTCTCGAGTTTCTTTTCGTCGAAGCCGTCGATGTCGTCGACGTGTCCTGCTTCCCGTTTCTCGTCGTGGGTTTCGTCATCGGTGTCTCCGTCGTCCGTTCCGTCATCATCGCCACCGGAATCGTCTTCGTCGCTGCTGGTCTCGGTACAGCCAGCCAGTGCGCTTGCGAACACGACGCCGCTGCCGAGGAGGAATGTTCTTCGCTCCATGGTCGGGCCGACCACATCCCTGTTGATTAGTACTGATCTCGTACCCTCCTGACACTCCGTTCGGGCGGACTGTCTCCCTCATTTCGGCGTTTCGACCCCTCTCAGAGCCGTCACTGCGCGCCTCGCGATCCAGTAGGCGCTCGGATCGAACGCCAGGATGGACGTACACTCGTGCTCTCTGATTCGGGCGGGTTGGTGCAGTCGGCTGTAAGCTCTCGATACCGCCGTGTCTCGTTGCTACCGATTCGATTCGGCCTCTGTGATCGTCTCCGTGACCGCCTCGCCCCCTTCGTCACCGTTCCCGTCTGCTTCTCTCACGGCTTCGGTTTCACTCGTTTCGTCGTCACGCTCGGCTACACCGCGTAGCTCGCCTGCAATGTGTGTGTACGCGACGGCCGCGGGCCGCTCCGGATCGTAGACGACCAGCGGCGTCCCGGCGTAAACGCTCTCGCGAACGGCGGTATCGTCCGGGACGGTGCCGACGAGTGGGACGTCGAGTTGCGTCGCGATCTCTTCGTAGGAGATGTCGCTGCTCGGGCGCGTGCGGGTGATTACCAGGCCAGCGACCTCGCCGCCCGTGCGCTCTGTTAACTCGAGGGTCTTTCGCGTATCGTGGACTGACGCCGGTTCCGGCGTCGATACCAGCAGTACGCTGTCGGCCAGTCCGAGCGGGAGCACCGTCTCGTGGCTCACACCCGCACCGACGTCCAACAACACGACGTCGAAGCTCTCGCGCAGTTGGGAGACGACGTCGCCTAACCCCTCTGGCTCCGTTTTGGCGTACTCGCTCAACCCGGTGCCACTTGGAATCGCCGCCAGGCTCTCTGTGAGCTGGTAGGTTGCCGCCGGGAGCGGCGCCTCGTCAGCTAGCACGTCGTGTAGTGTCGTCGACTCGGCGTCGAGACTGACGAACCCCGAGAGGTTGGCCATTCCCAGATCGGTGTCGACGACCACGACGCGCTCGCCCGTCTGCGCGATCGCCGCCCCCAGATTTACCGTCGTCGTCGTCTTCCCGACCCCTCCTTTTCCGCTCGCGATGGCATAGACTGTCTTCTCTGACATACGGTCCTGTGGGCACAGTGTCACGGCAGCGTATTAAATCGTGACCACGGTCACCTTCGCTTTGCCACACTGGCTCTCGTCTCCCTCTATTGGTCGTCGCCGGGTCAAAGAATACTTAGCTCCCGCTGCGCTCTGTGGGACTAATGAGTCAGGAGGGCGAGCAGGAGCAGTCCGACCGGAAAAAGTACGAGTTCCGGAAGGTCATCGAGGACCTCAAAAATTTCGAGGGGTCGGGCACGCAGCTGGTAACGATCTACGTCCCCGACGATAGGCAAATCAGTGACGTCGTTGCACACGTCACCCAGGAACACTCCGAGGCGGCGAACATCAAGTCAAAGCAGACGCGAACCGCCGTTCAAGACGCGCTGACGAGCATCAAAGACCGGCTGCGCTACTACGATACCTATCCACCAGATAACGGACTCGTGTTGTTCTCGGGCGCCGTCGATTCGGGCGGCGGCCAGACCGAGATGGTCACGAAGGTCCTCGAAAGTCCGCCCCAGCCCGTCGAATCCTTCCGCTACCACTGTGACTCCGACTTCCTCACCGGCCCGCTAGAGGACATGCTCGCCGACAAGGGTCTCTACGGTCTGGTCGTCTTAGATCGGCGCGAGGCCAACGTCGGGTGGCTGAAAGGCAAGCGCATCGAGCCCGTCAAGTCCGCCTCCTCGCTGGTTCCGGGCAAGCAGCGAAAGGGTGGCCAGTCTGCCCAGCGATTCGCCCGCCTGCGCTTAGAGGCGATCGACAACTTCTACCAGGAGGTCGCCGGGATGGCAAACGACCTGTTCGTTCCGAAGCGCCACAACCTCCAGGGGATCCTCGTCGGCGGCCCCTCACCCACGAAAGACGAGTTCTTAGACGGCGACTACCTCCACCACGAGATTCAGGATAAGGTCATCGGCAAGTTCGACGTCTCCTACACCGACGAGTCCGGCCTCCGCGAGCTCGTCGACAACGCCGAGGATGCCTTGGCCGACGCCGAGGTAATGCAGGACAAGCAGGTGATGAAGCAGTTCTTCCAGCAGCTTCACGCCGGCGACCTCGCCACATACGGCTTCGAGCAGACCCGACGAAACCTCGTGATGGGCGCCGTCGAAACCCTCCTGATCAGCGAGGATCTTCGGAAAGACGTTGTCACCTACGACTGTTCCGAGTGCGGGGCCGAGGATCGTGAGATCATCGACCGTCGTCACTCCACGCCCGAACACGAGTGTTCCGAGTGTGGAGCCGAGGCAGATCCCGACGCGGCAGAGCGTGAGGACGCCATCGAGCACCTGATCGACATCGCCGAGCAGCGAGGCACCGAGACCGACTTTATTTCGACGGACTTCGAAAAGGGCGAACAGCTCTACAACGCCTTCGGCGGCTTCGCCGGCCTTCTGCGATACGATACCGGAATCTAACCGAGTCGAGTAGTGTCTCGGCGTTTTGCCGCCAGACCGACCAGTTCGAGTAGCCGAGACGTTGGAAGTTGCAGAAGTGATACGGGTAGTCCAGACTGAGTAGCGCTCCCGACGGGGCCGGGACGACCGGCAAACGGGCCCGTAATACGCTACTACTCCCCGAAATATGGTGCTTCCATTTGCAACGATCGATCGCCAGAATCCGAACAGAAGGGTTATGCCGCTAGTCCCGTATTACTATTCGTCTCCATGGCAGCGTCCCCGTTTGTAGCCCGTTTCGACGACCCCCGAGTCACGTCCCGTTTCTGTCGCCGCTGCTCTAGCGACGCGGGCGACGTGATCCTCGTCGGCGCCGTCCACGACCACCCCGCGAGCGTCGCGCGTGTCGAACGTGTCACCGAGCGCGTTCGTCCCTCGACCCTCGCGCTCGAACTGCCGCCCGCCGCAGTTCCCCTCTATCGAACGTACGCTCGCGACGGCGACTCCCCTCCCGAGTTCGGTGGCGAAATGAGTGCCGCCATCGCCGCCGCCGCTCCTGAAACGACCATCTATGGCATCGACGCCCCCAATTGGTCGTTCTGTCGGCGACTCTTCGCGCGACTCGTCGCGGATCGCGTTTCGCCTTCGACCGCCAAGCGGGTCGTCTCCGGCCTCACCGATGCCACTCGAGACGCCCTGACCTGTCGCGTCGCGGCGACGCTGTCACACGCCACGTCCGTTTCGGTCGTCTCCGACGATCCGATCGAGTACGGCTGTGACTCGGACGATCCGCTCGAACAGGCCGATCACGAACGCGCCCACGTTGCCGGCGTGCAGGCACTCCTCGGCGGCGTCGATCCCGACGGCGATCGCTCTGCGCTCAGGTATCGCGACGAGACTCGCGAACGGTGTATGGGGGACCGACTGAACGACCTTCGCAGCACGGACGACCGTCCCGTGGTTGCGGTCGTCGGCATAGACCACCTCGATCCCCTCTACGAGGCACTCTCGTAGTCACTGGTCGCCGCGTCAGCTAGCTCTGCTGACCGTTCGTGGCGGTTTCACTCTCGCAGCGTCGAGACGCAGTTCCAGCACCGATCGAACACGGGGTCGGACTCGTTTCGCGCGCCACAGTAGCCACATTCGATCGTCTCGCCGTCGAACTCGAGTGAGCCCTCGAACTCGCCGGGATCGCTGAACCGACCGGTGTGATGTGACCCACCCGATTTCGAGGGGTCCGGACTGGCCTGTTTTGGGCTCGAAAGCGCCGGTGTTCCCTGGTGCTCATCGTCCGAGCGACGCACGTAGACGTAGTAAAGCCCCAGATGGAGCAGCGCGAACAGGACCGCGTAGCCGATGAGCCAGCCCCAGATCTCCATCACCGTGCAATACGGTCTCAACCCACTTGGCTATTGGCTGCGGTCGGAAACGATGACCGTCACGAGTACCAAAACGAGTTCTCACTCGGGGGGCTCGAGATCACGCTGGAACTCGTCGAAGACGTCGAGATCGCTCTCGAGTTCGTAGGGGAGCCGTCGGTCTCCCTGCCGGTTGACGCCTGCTTCGTCGAGCGGGGTGGCGACCGACTCCCAGCCCGGTTTCACCTTGACGCTCTTGGCTGGCATGCCGACGGCGATGTGGTGGGCGGGGATGTCGTGTTGGACGATCGCGCGGGCACCGACGATGGCGTTCTCGCCGACCCTGTTGCCGGCGCGAACCATCGAATCGTAGGTGAGGCGAACGTCGTCTTCGACGATCGTGTGGTAGTTTCTGACTGCGGTCTGATCGACGACGTCGTGATCGTGGCTGTAGACGTGGACGCCGTCGGAGACCGAGACTCGGTCGCCGATCGTCAGCTTTCCGCGGTCGTCCAAGTGGACGTCGTCGTGGATCACGGTGTTGTCGCCTACCTCGATGTTGTGGCCATAGGTGAACGTAATCCCCTTGAAGAAGCGACAGCCCTCGCCGCAGTCGGCAAACAGGTGGTCGGCGAGCATCCGGCGAAATCGCAGCGCGAACTCGACGTTGTCGGCGATTGGGAGGCTGTCGAACTGCCGCCAGAGCCACTGGAGGTGCTTCGAGCGCCGAAATCGCTGTTCGTCCTTCTCGGCGTAGTACTCGCTCTCGAGTGTGGTGTTACAGGGGTCGTAGCTCTGCAGTCGTACGTGCTCTGCTGCCGACACCGACTCGCCGGCCTGCCAGCGGTCGTAGGCCTCGCGGTCGCCCGAAAGGTCAACGAGGACGTCGCGGACGACTTCGCACGTGTCTTCCTCGCTCGAGAGTCGCTCGTCGACCTCACGGATGAACGCCCGCATTCCCGTCTCGGCCTCCTCCGGAAGCGAGACGTGCCGCTTTGTCATAGGCTTCGGTACTGCCGCAGAGTTGATAGGGGTTCGGTTCCGCCCTCGCGTGTCCGGACTGCTCGACGCCGGTTGTCCCCTCTGCGGTGAGGGGGTCATCCACCGATTCAGATGGTCGGTCTTCGTTACCCTCGATCTGCTCAGTACAGCAACCTCTTTTACCGGGGGCATCGGCTGGCGCCTTTGGCGAGATCGGAAGAGCGTCGTGTAGGGAAAGAGTGTTAAGCTTG
>JAOPJY010000005.1 GCA_025517425.1 Halobacteria archaeon AArc-dxtr1
TTAACCGTGTACTCCGTCATCGACTCGAACGTATCGTCGTGAGAGATGACGCAGAGCTGCTCGAACACGTCGAGCCGTTCCAGTTGCCGGACGAGATTATTCTTCTTCTCGCTGTCGAGGTTGGCAGTTGGTTCATCGAGGAAGGCGATGTCGAGCGGGCTAACCCGCTCCATGATCGCCAGTCGCACCGCCAGCGCAGCGGCCATTTTCTCACCTCCCGAAAGGTTTCCGAACGGCTTGTGCTGACTGCCGTCCTGAACGACGATTTGGTAGGTCTCGTCCCATGTCAGGCTCTCACGACCGGTCCCCCGAAGCGTCTGGTAGATCTGGTTAGCGCGTTCGCCGATCCGACTGGCGATCAGTTCGCGCATCTTCGGTCCGGCGTCCCGAACGCCATTGCGGACCGTCTTGGCGAACTTGATATCCCGCTCCAACTGCACGTGCGTCTCCTTCCACCGCTCCAGCTGCTCGGCAACTGTTTCGAGCCGCTGGAGTTCGCTACGGAGTTCGTCGAGAGTCTCCCGTGCCTCGTCAAGTCTCGTGTCGAGCTGTGTCTCGCGGCTATCGAGGCAGTCAACTCGGTCGTCCAGTTCGGCGTGCCGATCGGCGTCGAACTCAGCCTTGACCCGCGTCAGTTCACTTTCGGCTGCTCTGCGTTCTCGTTCCGCGGCTTCGATGTCCTTGTATAGCTCGATAACCCGTTCGAGACGGTCGTCCACGCGCTCGGCCTCCGCTTCATTCCGGACGTAGCGATCGTGTGCGTCCTCGGTCTCGTCTTTGATCTCCCGTTGCTCGGCAATCTGTTCGTTGAGGTCACCGAATTCCGTCGCCAGTCGTCGCTCCAGCCGGGCAGCTTCCCAGGAAGTCCGGTACAGCTCTTCACGGGCGTCCTCAATCTGATCAATCGCCTCGCGTTTGTTCTCGTACTCGAACTGAGCCCGTTCGTAGGCCTCATGATCGTCCTCGATTTCGTCCCGTTCGGCACAAAGCTCGTCCAACTGGTCCGCAAGTGGTTCTAGCTTAGCCCGCTCGTCAGTAAGGGACCCGCGTTCTGCCTCGAGTTCGTCGACGGCATCCTCCAACTCGGCGAGCCGATCTCGCGCCGCATCGAGCCCAGCGACTGCCTGCTGAGCCTTCTTCGCCGCGTCGAGCCCTGCCCGGACAGCCGGCAGTCGAGCCTCGGCAGCGGCAATCTCGGCTTCCGCCTCTGTGATTTGTTCCTCAATCGTCTCGACGATTCTGTCTCGGGTGTCGGCGTCCAGCGGCCGGTCGCAGGTCGGACAGGTTTCTCCCTCCTCGTGCTCGTGGTAACCGCCGTCGCTATCCCTGTCGAAATCAACAGCAATCAGACGATCACGCTGGTCTGTCAGGTCCTCTATTTCGGCCTGCCGTGTCTCGATGGTCGCCTCCATATCGGCGCGCATCGAGTCGAGTTCTGGTGCCTCTTCGGCGAACGACCGTCTGTTCTCGAGTTCCGAAATGTGATCACGCTGCTCGGAAACTTTCGCTTCGGCCTCGGGGAAATTCGTGTCGTCGATCTCCGTGATTCGTACGTCGATTTCCTCGATCCGCTCGGCTGCATCTCGTGCCTCCTCTATTTTCTGGTCAAGTTCCTCGTATCGCTCGTGGGACGCTTCAAGCTCGGCCATGCTGTCATCGGCCTCCCGCGCGGCCTCAGCTCGGTCATGAAGATCTTCGTACTCACGCTTAGCCTCGCGGTAGCTATCGACGGCCTTCTCCAGTTCTGCTTCGAGATCATCACGCTCCGCTTCCCGCTCACGTAACTCCGAGAGTCGTTCGTCCGCCTCGCGGAACCGCCGGTGGGAGTCGGCAGTCTCATCGACGACTTTGGCAGCCATCCGGGCGTCTTGAAGATCAGTTCGGGCCGTATCGAGTTGCCCGAGATTCCCCTCGACCCGACTCTCGGCGCTCTCGATGGTTCGATCGAGTTCGTCCCGACGTTGTTTCAGATCGTCCAATTCCGAGAACTCCTCCTTCGCGTCAGCAAGCTTCGACCGGACCCCTTCGAGTTCGTCGCCGAGTTTCTCGACTTCCGTCTCCTGTTCGTCGACGGCCTCCCGCTGCTCTGGGAGATCCTCAACGACCCCCTCGAGCCTGCTAATCCGCTCCTTTGTAGTCTGCTTGCGGGACTCCAGTTCATCGACTGGCTGTTTCAAGTTGTGTGTGCTCTGGGTACTCCACGCCTGTTCGTAGACATCGATACCAAGTAGCGGATCGAACTGCTTTTTCCGTATCCCCTTCCTTGCCCGGAAGTCCGAGAGGAACTGCGTCTGTGGCACTCCTATGCAGTTTTCCCAGAGTGTCGATAAATCGACGTCACCTTCACCGTCTAGCCCGAACGTTCTCCTGAGCCAGTCGACGACTTCTTCCTTCTTGCCGAGCTCAAGTTCCGCGTCGGCGGTCTCGTCGACTACGGAGTAGGTCCCACTCGTTCCCCTCTGGACCGTGTACGTCCGTCCGTCCATCTCGAATCTCACCCAGACTGTCCCCGATGATTCCCCCTCTCGGACGAACTCGTCTTGATTGTATGGTAGTGAGTCGAATAACGCCCACCCGACCGCCTCGGCAACAGTCGATTTACCGGCCCCATTCTCACCGAGGATTGCCGTCACACCCTCGCCGAGTCCGACAGTTGTCTTGTCGTCGTAGCTCTTGATCCGTTCGAGCCGAACATCGGTCAACCGCATTAGTCCTCACCTCTCTCAGCCGCCATTGGAGTGTCGGCTGTCACGTCCTCACCCTCGTGGTCGGGGTCGCCGTCCGTGTCCGAAGTGGTCGCCCGCTGGGCGGCCTCGACGGGGTCGACATTCTCACCCGCCTGGACAGCCGCGAACGTTTCCGCGTCAACCCCGCCCGCATCTGCCCGGTCCGCTACGTCGTCGAACTCGGGGTCGACGGCACCGACGCCATCCGCGAACACTTCCTGACGGCGCCGCTGGAGGTAGTCAGCGACTGACTCGCCACTCGCGCCTTCCTCGATGACCAATTCCTTCGCGCGAGCTAGCACCTCCGCAGTCGCTTCCGGATCCTCGGCGTACGGGGTCTGCTCGGCGACAGTTGTGAACACTTCTCCTTCCAGTACCTCCGTCCTGAGCGTCCCCGTATCGGTGAACACGGCGTCTTCGTCCAGCCCTTCGACGAGGTCAAGGATCTCGGCCGTAGTGACACTCACCTTCGTCTGGACGTGGATCGGGTTGGTTGTGTCGACAATTTTAGACTCTAGGGCATCCACGTCGAGGTCGCGTCGATCGAATTCCAGATGACCTTGGATGCGGAAGTCAATCACTGGGGCACGCGGGGTTCCGTCGCTCGTCGCGTACTCCTCGGCTGAGCAGAAGTCCACCACGTCAGATTGTTCATCGGCGACCGCTTCGTCGAACGCCTCGGCGAGATTGGCCCAGGACTCATAGCCGTCCACGTCCCAGTCGTACGAGTAGAACGGTCGTCGCTTGCTAGTGTGGTGGTGTGGCTCGATACTGTCCCGCTCGATGTCGGTCACGTAGTACCCGAGGTTCCAGCGTGCCTCCTGCGTGTCGTGAGCTTCGAGCGAGCCGGGATTGAAGAACCACGGTTCGTCGGCAGGCCCCTCGTACGGCTTGTGGATGTGCCCGAGCGCGAGGTAATCCACCAATCCCTCGAACTGCTGGAGCGTGGTGTATCGAACGGACGCACCGAGATCCGGGACCTCGTCGACGACACCAAAGTGCGCCATCAGCACAGTGTGTGCCGGCTCGCCGGCCCGGTTGTTCACCGCCTCAATGGCGGTGCGTGCCTGATCGAGTGCCGTATCGATGTACCCGCCCCGATACTCCAATCCGAACACCCGGACAGGGGCATCAAAGGCCGGGACATCGAGATCGACGTATCCGGGAACCGTTCCGTCGACCCCGGTCCCCACATTTTCCTCTGCAGATGCCAGGGAGGGGAAGAGGTCTTCGACGGGCCGTTCGCCGCCACTAACGCCTTCGAAGTCCGGTTGGAGGAGTGTGATCACGTCGCGCTGGTGGAGGTACTCGAGCCACGTCATCGCTCGCCGATTGAGGTTCTGGTCGTGGTTCCCGGGCGAGACCAACACGGGGATATCGTCAGGGACGACCTCGAAGGCCTTCTCAGCGCTTTCGAGGATACTCGGGCGCAGGTCTCGCGAGTGGAACAGGTCACCCGGGATGAGGATGGCGTCGACCTCGTGTTTATTGACGCCCTCTTGCAGTGTCTTCCGGAACGTGAGGAACATGTCGCCCTGTCGTTTTTTGACGTTGTACTGCCGGTGACCGAGGTGTACGTCGGCCGCGTGGAGTAAACGGTAATTCATGATTGGATAATAGAGGCAGCGACTGGATCAGTCGGATCGTACGAAACTATCGAACTGCAACATAGGCTACCAGTTACAAGAGAGATACTTAATCCTCCTGTAACCAAAGTGAAAGTGAACGTTGTCAATTGGTACATAGTCTAAAGTTCGAATCTTGAATTGGTGTCAGAATAGACACTGGAGAATCAGATGTGTTTGCAGTCAACTTCGAAGCGGACTACGAGGCTGGGGACCTGATCATGACTGTTGAAAGAGCAGCCGAGTCCTGAAAATCGACTGCCGCGAGAAGAGGTTTTTCGAGCGCCGGCGATGGGTGCCGGCGCATCACGTAGTGACGCAGTGTGCAGTCGCGTGCGTCGGCAGACGACGGTGAAAACCGATGCATATGGTCATTTACACCCTGATAGAGGAATCGACGCGAGACGACGCAGTGGCCACCGGCAAAGCAGTGTTCGATCGGCTGGTTGGAGCCGATCCGCACGCTGGCGCCGTATTCGACTACTTCGTCACGTTCGATCAAGAAGGCACGACGGTGGCAGGGAAAGCCCGTTGGGGCGACCTCCCAGTTGCAGCGCGCGTAGACTCTGACCAAGGCCAGGAACTCCTGGAGCGCGGTTGGGACGCGACGAAGAGCGAGTTCCAGCGGAATCTTAATCGAGTACAGGAGGCGCTCGACGAGCTTAGCGATGATGAGATAATGCGTGATGAGAACTTCGCCCGGCATGCCTTCCATCAAGTCGGTGCCTACGACGGTCCCTCGATTTTCCTGTACGACGAACACGGTTGCGGGATTCGCCACCGAGGCCAGCTGGATCGCATCGTCGACGAGAGTGACGACCTCTGGATCGTTCCGGCGGACGTCCACTTCTAAAGAGCCCCAGAGATGCCCCCAATCCCAAAATGGACCCGAGAGAGCCGAGTCCCGAGCCTCAAGTACCGGAATACCGAAACCAACGCCCGTGCAGTCCTCCATCGAGCACCCGACTCGTATGTTTACAAGTGGCGTGCGGTGATCCTTGTCGACGACTATCCAGTGTGGTCGCGGGGCGTCGAGACGAAGGAGGTCGATGCACTTCGTGATGAACTCCGAAAACGTCCAAATCCCCGCCTCATATGTCCCGAATGCCTGAATGACAACATCGTTGTCGGCCAGAAGAGTGCTGACGGCGCCAAGGTACAACGGTGGTTCGAGTGTCGAGACTGCGGCTACGAAAGCCCCTCGGCAATCGTCTACGGCGCTGAACGCTGAGGATTTCTGTCCGAGTACAGCGTCCAGCGATCACGCGTTAACCAACGTCTAGCCGACTGAGGTCGAAACTGTTGGTTAATACATACAAGGCCCTCTGCAACTCAGCGACCGCAGCAAGTTTTTCGCCCCCTGAGGGGTGCGGGGGTGCTCAAACGAGTACCTCCAAACAGACTAATGAATAGAACCACCGACTCACAGTCGCTCCAACAAAGACATCAAAGAAGTGACTGCGATGTCGTCTACGTCGGCTACCGTCATCGAGGTCGCGCCATTGTCGAGAAACGGCCCGACCAGGAACTGCTCACACCCGATCGGAGTCTCGAACTGGCGAACCACAGCCTCTCAGGATTTGAATGGGGATATACGGGCAGTGGCCCGGCACAACTCGCGCTCGCCCTTCTGCTCGATCACACCGACGATGCGGGGGTGGCACTTGCGGAGTACATGTCCTTCAAGACCGAGGTGGCGAGCCAGTTGGAGTGTACAGGAGCCGACGGCTGCTGGCGACTCACAGGGCACGAGATCGACGCAACACTTCGCGAGACAATCCATGAACCGGTCGCACCGTCCGTCAACTAACGACTACAGAGAGCAATCCATGTCAAAACACACCCAGCACCCTCGTACAAACGCAGAATCGACGCAAAGCAGTGATCGACAGGTACCAAGCGAGTACGTCGAACGGAGTGACGTCGGCGTCTCACTCACCGTGAAGCTCACTCGCGGCACTGGGACCCGTGATCAGGACAAACTCACAGCCAAAGTAAAGGCGAAAACACTGGAAGAGGCCCGCGAGGACATGGAAGCCCTCCGCAAGTACATCCACGATCTCGCCGAAGACGCTCGCCAGATCCAGCCAGCAGACCCACATAATTAGTAATCCTTTTGAGTGTTGCACAGAATTGTGTAACCATAGGATGTACGAAGTGTGCGGTGAGAAGGAACTCAAGGTCATCCTCGCGCTCGACCCGGGCGATTCCATCTCGGGCGTCGCGCGGAAGATCGACGAGAACCGAGAGACAATCCGCCGCGTCGTGAACCGTATCGAGGAGGCGGGATACGTCGCGTACGATGATGGCCTCCAGCTCGTCGATCAGACAATCCGAGACGCCGGTCTCGAGTTCCTGACGGCATCAGCAGACATCTCACCACCGGCAATTTCAGAGGCGTATGTCCTCCCACAGTTCGCGGGGATGGAGTATGCTTACACTGCGATCGATGCGGTCTACGTCTGGACCCGCGGTGGCTACCAAGTCGCTCGCGACCCAGAGGACTATCCGCTGTTCATCGCCGTCTACGAGTCCGATCTCGACGCCTGGATGGAGTTCTTCGATCGGTTCGGAATCCCGGCTGCGGAGGAGCGCCAGCCCGCTGAAGACCTCGATGGCGCCATCCAGGTCGTTCTGGAGCCGCGGTCACAGATCGAGCCCCAGATGGTCGACGGACGGCCCGTAATCCCGCTTCAGGAAACCGTGACGTTCGCAAACGAGTACTACGCGACCTTCGAGTCGGCACTCGACATGCTCGGTCGGATGTACGACGACGTCGAAACTGACGCGGCCTACCGGATGGAGCCAGCCAGAACATGAGTCAAGAAGACCGCAGTGAAGCACTCATCGAAGTGCTCGAAGAACTGGAGCAGTCTGATATCGGGTTCGTCCTCGTTGGTGGATACGCGATCAGTCAGTTCGAGACGCGGTTCTCGACCGATCTCGACATAGTCATCGCCCCGGACGACTACGACGGAGTCGTTGCCTTTCTCGAAGCGCGCGGCTTCAAACGACAGGCTGATCTCGAAGTTCCCCCGGAAGAGACGATCTATAATCGTGAAATCGAACTCTTCGAGCGCACCGAAGGGCTTCCTCACCCGGTCGGCGTAGACATCCTTGTGAACGGCCTCGGCTGCCGACAGACCGAAGCAGAGTGGTCGTTCGACTATCTTCGCGAGCACAGTTCCCCGACGACGATTTCAGGCGGGACCCAGTCGACAACGGCGCGAGCAGCTGACGGAGAAGTTCTCGTTGCCGCCAAGCTCCATAGTGGCCGAAAAACGGATCTCGCTGACGTCCTTGCTGCGATTCCTTTAATCGACCTTGACATAGTTGAGACGCATCTGCATCGTGGAGATGCTGATGCCCTTCGTGAGCAGCTCAGTGACGCCCAAACGTTCATCGAAGAGGGTGGGTTAGATCACCGTTTCAAGAGTATGTTCGGTCAATCCTCGGCCAACGCTGAGGACATCGAGACGCTCCTCGAGTTCCTCAGACGGCAACAGAAGTAAACTGCACTCACCGCGACAGCAACAGCGACGATATTTGTGAGTGGACATCGCCGAAGTTGAGGCGGACAGGGAATGAGCATGTGCTGTTTGTCGTCGTCTTAATTGCGCGGAGGCGAACACCAGTGAGTGATTTTCCGGATCAATCTGAATCGGGTGGTCTGACACCGGAACAGCGTCTCGAGCCCCAAACACGCGCCTCATCAACGCCGGTATCGTGACAATTCACAAAGACCACGGCGTACGCGTATTTAGTTGGTAGTTGCATCCTCAACTTGTTCAAGCGCAGCACGGAGAAGGCTGACCGCTGCTGGCCGATGAAGCGGCTCGTTCTGATTTCCACACTGGCTGCTCATCAAGCATGCGGGACAGCCAACGTCGCGCCCGCAGTCACAGCCATCAATGCGCTCAACAGTCCGCAGGGCGACCGCCTGGAAGTGTTCGTAGACACTGTGTGCGAACCCGACACCGCCCTCGATCGCATCATGAATGAACCACACCGGAGCTCCGACTTCGTGATGACGAAGCGTGGACAGTCCCCCCATGTCGCTGTTGTCTAACCGGAGTTCCAGCGGTGCCATCTTGATCATACCATGCTCGCCACCGTGGAGCCCACCAACTACAGTGTATTCTTCTTCACCCATCGATGCGAACTCTGCGCCCTCATCCGGTTGAAGATAGGAGCTTCGCGGAATCTCGCGCAGCACTCGAGTAACGATCTCCTGGGGGAATGCGATCCACATGAGCTGCGTGCGGAGGGAAATCGGATCAAGATCAATGGGAATCAGCGGTTCGACGACTTCACCAGTGTGCATGTCGATGACGTTGTAGGCAGTGTAATTGATATGCACCGTTCCCATGCCGGCACAGAGTTGATAGCCGCCGTCTAGGTCATATGATCGCTCAACGTCCAAGTCGGTGATCTGTTTGTCATGGATCGCCTGGGTATAGTTCGTGGAATTCGAGCGTTCGACGGTGACGTACGGGTTGATGCGGTCCTCGACGACTTCCTGAACTTCGTACTGGTCCCCGTCATACAGCACCAACGCGCCGGGATGATACTCTCGGTACACACGCTCTTTGTCGAGGGGCTCCATGTCGATCTCTCCGTCCACCTGCCTCACATCGTATTGCTCGTCAGTGGTCGCGTACAGCGAAATTCCACTCTGTGGGCGGGCGGTCCCGTTGTACTGGGCACCCCGGTCCAGGTCTCCAACCATCTGCCCGGCAGCCTGCCACATGTCGATCGCTCGTGCAAGCCGATCCCGTGGGCCGAACCACTCGGTGTCCGATTCAGTGAGGGGGCGTTCAGATGCGGCACAGAGGATGTGCTTAGCGTACACCGGGTTATTCGAGAGATCGATGACGGCATCCTCCACGTTCTCTTCAAGCACGTAGTCGGGATTGTTTAGAATATACTGGTCGATGGCGTCTGATTGGGGAACAAACACGGACAGTGAGTCGGTTGTACCCCGGCCCGCACGGCCGATACGCTGCCAGAATGATTGCCGGGTGCCGGGATAGCCAGCGAGTACTGTCGCATCCATTGACCCGATATCGATTCCCAGTTCCAGCGCACTGGTCGAGATTACCCCGTCAACCTGACCACCGTTCAACTGATTCTCAACGGCGCGTCGCTTTTGTTTGCTGAGCCCAGCGTGGTACGGTGCGACGTCGATATATTTCCCATCTGGATGGTCCCGGGCGGCTTCGATGGCGCGCTTGACGCCAATCTCCGTGCCTTGGCGCGAGTCGGTGAACATCAGCGTCTGGACATCATTTTTCGCCAAGTGCACCAAAGCACCTGCAGCTTCATCATCTGCGTTCTCTCGCATTGAGGGGAGAATCTCGTCCTCATCCAACTCGCTGACTAACTCGTCCGTCTCCTGGATCGGAGGCTGCCAGAAACCGATCTCTCGACGGCCGTGAGGACTACCATCCTCGTCGATAACTTGGAACTCGGCCCCGGTCAGATGCTCGGAGTGTTCCCGAGGGTTACCGATCGTAGCAGTTGAACAAACCAGCTGCGGATCAGAACCGTAGTGATCGAGCAGGCGTCGGAGCCGACGAATAACCCATGCAACGTGCATCCCGTGAACTCCGGTATAGGTGTGACACTCGTCGATAGCCATGAGTTCACAGTTCTGGAAGACGTCACGCCACTTCATGTGGGAGTCGAGATACTGGTTGATGCCTGCGAAGTTCGAAATAACAACATCGACGCGGTCTCTGATGAGTTTCTTCCGATCCTGCTTCGTATCGCCATCGTAGGTTTCAGCGATAGCGTCGATATCAAGCTGGTTGAACAGGTCGTTGACTGCTCGTTCTTGATCCGCGCTCAGTGCTTTCGTCGGATACAGGAAAAGGGCGCGAGCGTCCGGGTTTTGAATCTTCAGGAGACAGAAATAGATCGTGTAGATCCAGGTTTTCCCCGAAGCGGTGGAGGTCGCGACGGTCGCATTATTGCCCGCTTGCAGCTCTCGAATCGCCTCAGCCTGATGGCTGTAGAGGTCATTTTCAAGGTGGTCTGCAAGCCCATCCGGTAACACGTCTGTAGCTGGGACTGTGTTTGCTGCTCGTGGTGGGTCCGCTATTGTGTCGACGAGTTGCCCCTTGTAGTTGGGGAAGGTCTCTTCGAGTGTTTCGATATTCAGGACTGCGTCAAGCGACGGAGTTGGGTTTTGGCTCATGAATTAGAAATCGCTAAGGGTTCCTTGGGACGTGGAGTTCCTATTCGACGAACGAGTTCCGCTACTGTTTGAGGTCATTCGGTTGGTCGAATCATTGATTTTGTGATAAATGTGCGCTAACGCCCGGACATCGTCTTCGCAGTATCGTTTGTGTCGCTCCCAATCTAACTCGGTAGCCGGGCAGGGGTTTGCAGCATAGCGTTGGAACAATCGGGCGACTTCAGCACCAGTCAGACCGGTATCGAGTGGTTCCCAGCCGAGCGCCTCCGCGACATCCTCCAGTTTATTCGTCAACCCAGGTAGTGTCGCGTTGTTCTCTCTAACCGCCCAATCGTAGAGATCGAACCGGTACGTACTTTCCCAGAAGTCGAGGTATCTGGGGCAATGGTCCGCGATATGTTCGTTGATCACGGGGAAATCAAAGTTCCAGCCGTTGTAGGCCACAATAGGCTGATCTCGCCCGAATTCAGCGAGCCACGACAGAAATGCTTCAAGCGCCACCTCTGGTTTTGATGGATCAGTCTCGATGAACGGCATGTATCGGTCGTTCTGGGCTGGAAGGTAGACACCGATG
Source organism: Halobacteria archaeon AArc-dxtr1 (assembly GCA_025517425.1). NCBI lineage: Archaea > Methanobacteriati > Methanobacteriota > Halobacteria > Halobacteria archaeon AArc-dxtr1. The sequence continues at coordinate 11,125 of JAOPJY010000005.1, forward strand.
AGCCAGACAATTGTGGGATTGAGTCCATCGGTTTCGATATCAATAAAAATCGGGTCGCTCTTTGGCAGGCTTGCGCCCGGTGCCTTCCGCACCTCGCCTTGCTCGATCACCTGTGCGGATTCGATGGCCGTCCGGGCAGTTGCTTGGCCCAACCCGGAGAGTTTCGAGATCTCGTGGACCGACGATGTCGAGAGGTCTTGCCGTGAGTGAATGCCTGCCTGGTAGAGCGTCTCTACCCGTGATTCACCGATCTGGTCGACGGCTTGCAGCCCGAATTGCTCCAGCTTTCTGGTTTTCCCGCCGACAACGCCGTCGGGTTGGAGTTCGAAGTGTGCGAGACCGGCATGGATGGTTCCTTGCTGTTTATTCGCTCCAGGCATAACGCCCTGGACATCAACGCTCTGCCACTCCGCACGATATTCCGGATTTGCTTCAATCGTGAGGTGTGTGAATTCGCCTACGGCATCATGCTCAGCGAGCACCGCCCGGTACTCTGTAAGGCCGTCAAGTCGCGCCTCTAAATCGATGAGGTCGACGGAAACAGCGAGCTGATCCGAGAGGAGGAATATCTCTGAACACCCTTTCTTTGGGTTCGTATTTTGAATGACGGTCTCGAGATCTCCGGGGGTAGAAATCCAGACCAACTGGGTGTCATTTGTTCTTGCTATTTCGAGCGGTTTGCCGGAGTTGAGCGGTTGGGTCATCACCCGTACAGAGTCCCCGAGTTCAGCCCTTAGGAACGGCTCGTGGATTCGGTGAGGGGTGAAGACGACATCGGAATCGAAGTAGCGGACGATATCTTGGAGCTGGTTCCCTCTACAGCGCTGCATTGTCACCTCCGGCAAGACCGTCAACCCGATCATGATTTGCCACCGGATCGACTGTTCCGCACGGTTCTCGTCCGTGGTAGTTCTGGGTTCGGCTGCGCGTCAAGTTCGATGATAAGCTTGTCCATGAATAGGTTACCCCCGTTCTTCTCCTTGGGCCAGCGCGAGGTCACACCCAGAGCGGAAGCGACAGCTAACACACTTCTTCCAGTGATTGGCACCGGACGGCTCGCCGCCGTCACGCCAAAAGGCTGCATATGCACGGAGTTGCCTACCCTGCTGAATGTCCCGTTCGTAAGCAAGCGTATGTTGGCGGATGTTCGGGTGGAGTGTTGACTTCTCGTTGAGTTTGACCGCAATATCGTCGCCGTCTTCGGCTGCGAGCAGGAGTTGTGCTCTGCTCACCTCGACGGCGTTGAATTTGGACTGCGGGTATTTGAGATAGCGGGTAGAGAGGTCTGAGACATCGAATCCAATTCGATCTAGTAGGTTTCCGTGACACCATAAGAGGAATCTCTCATTCGGGAAGAGCTGGTCAAGATACCGGTCTTTGGTTACGCCACGAACGAGCGTCAGTTGAACCGGTTGACTATCTACGAACCGAAGAAAGGTCGGCCGCCCCACCAAAATCATGTTCACGATCTCATGAGCGAGTGGGAAGTAGATCAATGAGACATCGCCTGCCTGAATATCGTCCCAGGCGTCCGCGAGTGTGTACTCATTATCGGTGGTCCCCGTCGTTTCGATCAGTTCGTTATGTTGTTCCTGTGCACGGATAAGTCGCTCTGGGAGGGATTCCTCATTCGGGATTTCAGCACGCTCAAACTGTGCTTTCTGCTCGCAGTAGTGCTGGGTCTCCAGAGTGCTGAAGGGGATGATTCGCTCTCTGTCATCTTCCGATATTGACTCGAACAGCGCTAACTGGTGGCGAGCAATCTCGGTGAGTGGTGTCGAGTGCGTCCGGTCGCCAGCCATATGACAAATTACTCCCGCATACCCCATAGGGTTCCCTATTTTCCAAAATCGGACGCAGTCTGTCGATTTGGGTAAAATTACCAACATTTCATTTAAGTACGAAGTCCTCAACTTGATCCCCTACAATCACACGCACAGTAATTGCATCAGTACCCCTCTTCGAACGTATCAAGCATGGTTTGTAGGGTGGCACCCCACACCTGCCGCTGTTCCGCTACGAGTGGTTTTTCGCGCCCCCAGAGAGGCGAAGGCTCTAAATCGAGTTCTCCAAGATGGTGATTTTCCGTGAGTCAGTGACAGCGTGCGACTGGTGTCTCGACCGGGAAGATTCCAGCCGATATCGCAAACACACAGTCAGGGGTGGTAAATCCCAGCGAAGTGCCCGAAGAGATTGAATCGATCGCGGTTGGGATCGCCGGTGAACAGCCACCGACGAACCTACTCATCGCTTTTAAAGCGGCTCAGCAGTGGTACATCCACGGCAAGAACGAATCCGATCCCACGTTCCAGTAGACCATCGAATGGACACGGTACCTTGCGACTGACGTGCCCAGCGACGTCGAGCAGTTCGACGCATTTCTCGAATACCTCACCACGCTCGGCTTTGCGGAGAAGAAACAAGCCCTCCGCCAGATAGCACTGTTTTTTGCGCCCCGAAGGGGTGCGGCGCGATCTGAATCGGCGCAATTGCGATAATTCAAGTCCTGAAAACCATGGCTACGAGTAGTGATTCGTCGGTCTCGTTCGAGGAGACCGACACCCGACACGACGAGATGCACAGTACCATCGAAGAGTGGATCGACGACCTCGTCGACCGCGTCGACGATGCACAAGCAAGTGAGGAATTTCAGGAGTGGTTAGACATCCAGAGTCGCTTCCACGACTATTCGCACCGAAATACGCTCCTCATCAAACTGCAGTATCCAGAGGCAACGAAGGTTGCTGGCTACAACACATGGCGAAACGACTTCGATCGGCATGTCCAGGAAGGCGAACAGGCCATCTGGATCTGGGCTCCGATCATCACCAAGCGATGTCCCGAGTGTGAGAATTCGCCCAGCTACCACGAGAAAATCGGCTGTGAGTACAACGAGACGTCGCCGGATGAATGGTCGAAAGGACTCGTCGGGTTCAAACCAGCGCCAGTCTTCGACGTGTCCCAAACGGAAGGAGAGCCGCTTCCCGAACTGGAGACTGCAGCGATGGGCGACGCCGACGACCTGGTGCCAGCGCTCAAAGGGGCAGCTGATGAACTCGGTGTGAAGGTACGCATCGTCGATGCTGACGACTGGGACCATGGCGACGCGAAGGGGGTCTGTAAGTACCGGAGCCTACACGACCTCCAGCCAGTCGTCGAAGCGAGAGCCCGATCGAACCTAGCAGACCTCGCCGTCACGTTGATTCACGAGTACGCCCACGCGCTGCTCCACTTCGATATCGAGAATGAACCCGAACGGGCAAAACGAGAAGTCGAAGCAGAAGCCGTCGCGTACATTTTCGGTCGGTATTTCGGACTCGACACGAGCGGATCTGCGTTCTATCTCGCTGCGTGGCAGGGCGATGACTCGGAGGTGATTCAAGAGCGCCTCGGCCGAATCAGTTCCACCGCTCAGGAGATAATTGGGTCACTCGAGGAGTGACGATTCCGACAACCTCTGAAGCAGTACTCACAGTCAGAGCTAATTGAGTTCCAAGTGCGGTATAAACGGTTTTTCACGCCGTCGAAGGGCGACGGCGTGCGCGAACTCGTCACGTCGATTCAGCTGAAATCATGACCGAACGAACTGACATCGTCGAGATACAGAACGAAGACGAAACAGAACACGATGAGCGAGTGTATTCAACAGATGGTGGAGTTATAGCATCGACTCCAGCAGCTTCGACAACTGCTGAAGCTCTCCAGCAACCCCCTATTGGCGAAGACCCGTGTCAGGAGGAACTCGAGCCCCGCACAAAACGAGCTCGAACCGAAGAGATGGATGTCTCGTTGCTGCAGAAGGGAGGAATCTATGAGGTGCAAGCGGAGTCAGGAAACATCTACGAGGTCGACGTCGCGAGTAAGACGTGTACGTGTCCAGATTTCATGAAGCGGAATCCAAGCGGTGGGTGTAAACATCTACGGCGAACCGATCTCGAAATTCGGAGTGGGAACGTGCCTCGTCCCGATGGCCGTCTCCCGAAGACGATGGATGTGGTCGAACAACTTGCAGCGGAAATTCATGAGTTGGACCAAGAGATTGAAGAACGAGAGGATCGACGACAAGAACTCGAAGCCACGGCGGCGATTATGGAGGAGTTCTCGATCCAGTAGATGAGAGATTTAACCAACAGTTCTAAGATATCGGCCAACAATGTTGGTTAACGGAGCCGTGACCCATGTCATACTCTCCACCAGACCCACCTCGCGAAGTCCCACCTGACATCGCTTCGAAGCTCGAGGAACAATCTCCAGAGGTGCTTCGGCAAATCGCTCGATTCGCCGAGGAGCTTGCCGAACATCGCGAGCGAGAAGCACGACTAGCTGAAAAAGAAGAGGATGAGGAGGTCGATGACCGCCCCGAAGACCTTCCAGACGACGTCCCTGCAAAGGCGACGATCACGATAAAGGAAATCAATGACAATCGCTACTACTACTGGCAGTGGCGAGACGGAGAAAAAATCCGATCTCAATATAAAGGCCCCGTCAGTCCCGACGAGTAGACGAGATTGAACCAGAGCCGAAGGTTTGTTTCAGCACCATTGAACCCTCAGCAGACGACACCCCCCAGAGTGTGAATGGGATCGGTTTACCGACACCCCTCAGTGTGAATGGTCTACCACCAGGGGTGCCGTGATTGAGAAGCTCTTAATACCAGAAGTCCCCGAACGGCAGGAGGTTTCTCCACGACGTCCTCATCGAGGAGACCGACGACGATTAAAAATCGTGAGATCCACCCCCCATTTTCGAGCTGTAAATCGGAGAGGGAGAGGAGACAGCACATCAACATGCTATAGAACGTCGTATCTCTAAGGTCACCCACCCCCCGTTTTCGAGTAGTAACGAGACACCCCGACAAATGACATCCCCCATTTTCGAGCTGTAAGCATCACCCGGGCCGCGAACACCCCCCGTTTTCGAGTAGTAAGTGCAGGGAGAATCTGAGCGAGATTAGTTCTTGCTCCGGAACTGCTTCAGCCGTTCGCGGACAACCGCGCTGATAGTCGCCTCTTCGTGGGCTAGATCTTCGAACCGGGAATCCTCACGAATCGTCTCCATAATCGTTTCCGGGTCCTCGGAGAGGGAGAAATACATATGCACTCCTCTGCCTCGCCCCTTGCCTCGACGCTCGGAGTCCAATACCCCGTACGTACTCTGCTCTGTGACGTGATTTACGAACGTCTCGCGACTGTACTGATCCGAATCCATCGTATCAGCAATGAATTGGTACGTCTTGAACGTAGGTCCAGCAGGTATCCACTCAGGATGTTCTCTTGCGTAGTGGGCAGTAGCCGCCACAGCGTAGATGGAGAGTTTCTTTTGAGTGGATATCCCGCTGATATGGCGTAGTTTGCGATTTTCGGTGTATTTCTCCTGGGCTTCACGGACATCAGTCTCGGTAACAGTGTCAGCTCCACGCCGCTCGGCTAATTCGCCAGCCCATCTGAGGAGATCAATTGCTTTCCGTGCATCTCCATGCGTTTGGGATCCGAACGCAGCAACAAGCGGAACGACGTCATCTGTGAGTGAGTCTGGCTTGAAGGCGTCTCGTCGGTTGTGGAGAATACTACGGAGTTGGTTCGCATCGTAATCGTCGAAGAAGATATCGTCAGGGTTGTAAGAACTCTGTGCGCGGCTGTTGAGGTCCTTCATGAAATCGGCGTAATTCGTGATAGTCGTGAGTGAGATCGGCCCATCAAAATCGGCGAGTTTTCGAGCCCGTGAAAGCTGGTAGATGAGAGAATTGTACTCTGCTTCCTGATACGGTCCCTCGAGCATATCGATTTCATCGAGAATGAAGATGACACCGTCGTAGTACTCGCGCATCAGTTCGTACAGTCGCTCCAGCTTCTGATCCGTTGAGACTCCGGTTTGGGGAACACCAGGATCAACGCCGAGATCGTCGGCAGCAGCTTTAACTAACCGATAGACAGCCCGATCTGCAGTCTTCGGCCCCTCGCAATTGATTGAAATGACCCCGAAGGTCTTGCCTTGAGATTCACACAGTTCGACGATCTGTTTGCAGACTGCATGAATGATGAGCGACTTCCCAGTTCCAGAGGGACCACTCAGAAGCATATCTGGGATGCCTTCGTTCTGGAGCACGGGTTTCAGATTGTCGACGACACGGCCCAGTTGGTCATCACGACCGACGATACGATCCTCGTCGATGATGGTATCTGATCGAACGAGGTCTTTGTTCGCGAAGACCCCCCCAGACGACTCAGTTTGTAGTCGATCCCGGATTGAGATGCCACCACCGTTTGTTGCCTCTTGAGAAGAATCGGCGAGTTCCGAGCTATCCTCAAACGTCGACTGTGACGTATCTATCTCCTCACCCATCGACTCGGGATTATCAGGAGCAGCAGAGGAGGATTTGCGATCCTTTTCACCTTCTGGATGATTCGAACCTGCTCTACGTCCCTTTCGTCCCATTATGAACCCCCTCGAACTCTGGGTATAAAAATGTGGACCCTTGTGGAGTTGTAACCGGATGAAAACAGGCTATCTAACAACTACAGCCGTGTATTCCCGAAACGAGTCAGATACCGTCTTCGGCATCTAACACCCTCCGTTTTCGAGTTGTAAGGGATCGCCAGGAATCTCTATCGTCGAACTCCCTCGATGACCCAGACCCCCTGTTTTCGAGTTGTAAGACTTCGAGGAGCGTCATCACACCTGGTTCGATTCTCCCACCCACCCCATTTTCGAGTTGTAAGTAACAGTGAGTCGCACAGAGTATAGAAACAAATCAGTATCGTCTGAATTTTGCGAATGATGCTTAGGGTGAAACGGTGTATCCCACACCCTCCGTTTTCGAGTAGTAAGCGCCAGAATTGTCGTGAAAGGGCAACGCTCGTAGGAGCAGTTCACGAATGAGAGTAATACCGGTTTACAAATACGATGGTTGGTGAAGTTCGTGTGGTGTACTCGATCATTCTACCCCCTCCCCCCTTTTTCGAGTTGTAAGTCGCCGGGTACAGACCACTCCAGACGCCATGGAGTGAGAATGGAATTCACAAAATAGGACGTAGAGGTGATGAAACGTGGTAATTCCCGGGATCGGAACCATGTGCGAAATTAGGGAAATCTCTATACCTAGAGATTTTAATCTTTTAACTGAGATAGAAGAATCCTTTCTTTTGTCTCTAATACGGATATGGTTAGATAACGCTCAATATAAACTTTCGCATTCCTAGTTGTAAGTTATAGAAGGGGATGTTCAGGTCTTCTATCGCGTGTATATGCCATAATCGGCTGTTTTGCAGTCCCTCTTCCTGTTCACCCCCTCCCCGTCGTCACGAGTTTACAACTCGAAAAAGGGGGGAGGGGGTTCGTAAGGCCCAGTCCGTGATACCGACTACACATGTTCCATTGAGCTCACGTCGGATGTCGTTCTGATTCCAGTCAAGGGGAAACAGTATGCTCTCGATCGCTCTGACGGGCTCCGTCTCGTAGTATGATGGATCGTACGAATCAATCTCTTCGTGGGCCAGCGCACCCCGCTCTTGCGAGGCCTTCTCGTCGTCGACGACCACGTACTCGATGTCCTGTCTTGGATGGACAGCGAGGTCTTGATCGTGGGCTCGTTTCAGCGCCGCACGTTCTGCGTGTTCTGGCTGTAACCTTCGAGTGGTTTGGAGACACGATTCCGTTCGACGAGTTCCTTGACTGGCACTGTTCCAGCGTGGAGTCGTCTGATGGCGTCCTGGAGACAGTCGAGCACTGCTTCCGGCGACCGGGTCGCATCGAACCGTTCGGGACAGGACCGCTAAACGTCCTCGATGAACGGCGGGGTTGATCGCTGCCGGACTTCGATCCCTCTAATCTTGAAATCGTCTTTGCCAGCGACTTTCCCGACGTACTTCGTAAACGCGCCGGCGTCGTCATCGAAGAGAGCGACGATTTCGCCGTGTCGCCCGTGGAACCGGTTGTAGTCCGGATCCGTCTCATCAGGTATATCGATTCGGACACGGTTACCCTCCTCGAACTGATGGTCCGTCATTCTCGCTCTCGAAGGTATTCCGTTCGTTTGTGGACCTCTTCCTCGAACTCGACGAGCCACTCCTCGAATGGCGTGTCTTCCTCTTCAGTGCTAAGGAACCGTTCAATGAATCCCTCATCTGTATCTGTCGACGACGGGTCAACGGTCCGGACCGAGATGTTTTGCCCCTCCGGCTGTTCGCCCGCCTTCAGGAGTTCGAATGCCCTATCGACGATGGCCGGATCGTAGTCCAGTCGGAGACGTCCGAGATTGTTCGTCCACATCCCGAGACGGCCGTCCTCGAGCTGGTCAACGCGATACGCGAGCTGAATCGTCGTCATACTGCAGAGCGTTGCCAGATTGTCGATACCAGCATCAGCAGCGCACTGCGTGATCCGCTTCCAGCCGTCGTCGATTGACCCCTCCACAAACGGGTACTCCTCTTCCGAGACGCGATACCGCAGAACCGTCTCTGTGAAGCTGGCGTATTCACGCCAACAGTGCCGGAGAGGTTCCGCTTCATCAGGAAGCGTCCACTTCCGTCCCTCAGTTGGGGAAATCCAATTGATGTTCTGATCTTGTACAGCGGGGCCGTACCGGTCGACAAGAGCTTCGAATATTTCGACGATTTCTCGGCTGTAGTAGTCTCCAACGACGTGGTGAGTCACGTTCGAATCCGGCCGGCGTCGCAAGAGGAGCTTCATTTGGAAATTCAGTGGATGGAAGACCGCTCGAAATGTCGAATTATCGGCGTCGCTTGCTGTGGCTTTCGTTAGTTCGAGCAGTGACTCTTTGACCGGACTTCGAAGGCGGTTTCCCTCCCATGTCAGGGGCGCCGCATCGAACGCGTCTCCGAGTCCCTCAGCAGTGTCCTTGGCGATGTCAGTAAAGCCGCGGTCGAGCCCGTCGACAGCGACCGCCTCGACATCGTCGACAGCATCCGAAATCAGATCGTATTGCTCGTGAGTGTATGCCTGCTCCAAGATCGGCGGGACATACTCCGTGAGAACCTCGGTCGAAACGGCCGATGCGTACTGGGCGGCGTCTTCCTCGGAGTGCTCACCCTCGAGGTACCCGAACGTCCGGGTGAGAACCGTCCGAAGTCCGTCGATCCCTTGTTCTGCGGTTTGGTATTCGCCCAGCTCGATGGCTCGAGCAATCGTTCGGTACAGTGGCCGAATTGGATGTACCTCGATTTCGGTGAACGCCGTAGCCGTCGCTGGAAGGTATTCGTCCGGTGCGAGTTCCCGCTCAACCAACACCGAGATGAGATCGTCGGGAGAACTGCGCTGGATCATCAACTGGATGAATTGGTAGAGCGCAAACGTTGAGACGGCAGCAAGCGCAAATGCGATCCCGACGGCTGCGTTCATTAGGCGGCTGTTCTGTACCGGGAGCAGATATACGACGAGGAGGTTGAACGCGATGGCGCCAACGAAGAGCACGAACGTCGTGCGGAACAACGGCTCCTTGACGAACAGCGAGGTGAGGCGGGCTGAATACCGCGTTACAACGAGTTGCAGGGCGACGACGGTCACGGAGAATACGATTGCCAGAACTGAGGCTTCTGCCGTCGCCAAGGTGGTCAGCAATGCTCTGATATTCTCGCTTTCGACAGCGGGGTTGAGGAGAGCAGCCAGCGTCGCGAACACCGCAGCCGTAGTTAGTGCAAGGAGGGCATATCGAACTATGAGAGGGTGAGCCCATGTCAGGAGCATTCCTCCCCAATTCCGATCATTCATACACTCGTTCTCATACAGGCTTCCTCACTACCCCTACATAATTCTGTAATGTCTCGTACTCGCAATCCTATCAAAACAAATATAAAAATTGTTCCGAATAGTTTGGTAAGATCATCGCGTACTGTGAGCCCGAATTGTAATATTGAGCAATCACTAAAGTACTATTGACCAACTAACGAACGAAGGAACGTACGCAGAGCTGATTTCTAATCACCAGAAACCATCTCGTCAACCCTGGAATCGATTACCGTTTGATTGACAGTCTGAATTGAGTCGTTGGGTGCGTCAAGTAACGCCGAATAGGCGATGATAACCTGCGCCAAGTACCAACGAACGTCTTTGAGATACGCTCGAGATTTATCCGGACCAGGGTGGTCTACAGACAACTCCTCCGAAAGACTCGTATCGTTGTGGACAATTCGATTTCGGATGTGCCGTACTCCTTCTAGGAACGATCGCACCTCATCGAGGTTGCAATCGTCCTGGTCACGGAGGAGAGCTGCAGCTCGGTTCGGAAGAGCTAAGGCTGGATCACCCCGGATCAGCGTGGTCTCGAATCCGAGAAAAGCATCCACGATCTGGTCTTCGGACGACGACCGCTCGTACATTCGGTTGAATCGAGTGAGACACCGATAGAGCGTATTAGCCATCTCACCTTCCAACGTACAGTACGGCCCGATTTGCTGCCAATGCTCACGGAGAGCATCTTGTTCAGCTTCCGGGAGTTCGACCGGGTCACGATGAAAAGATTTTCCGCGTTGCCGAAAATCTGGAATGATCACCCGATCGACGTCGACACTGATACCGCGATACGTCTTCCAAGAATCACGGAGGAGGTACCCCGGACCAAGCCCGGCGTAGTCTTTCGGAGCCCAAAGCCGGAGCGCTGTGACGACTTGCTTCGCGATTTCGGCTGCTTCGGAAAGCGCTTGGTTTCCAGTCCAGCTGAGGTCGAGGCCCGTATGCTCGGAGTTGTGTTTCGTGGGACGGTAGGTGACTTCGAACTCAACCTCGAGAGTCGTTGCCCACCCGAGTCGTTTCTGGGTTTGATCCGGTCTAGTAATCATACCGGGCGTGCCGTACGTCTGCATCGCCGTCATCTCGAAGTCAGAGATCCGTGAGAGTAGTAGATCGTCGGTGAGGGACGCCACATACTCGCCGTTATCGATCGAGTCATCGAGGGGTTCAAGCGTTAGCTGAAATCTATTTCTGAAATCGTTGGGTCGCAGAATCACTCGCGGGAGTGGGAACACGACTCGGTGGAGGTGGGTACTCTCGTAGAGCGGAGCGAAGTGATCCTCGTAGGCGGTGTCAAATGCGTCTTCGTCGAACGTCACGGCGCCGGCGTAATCTAGTGTGAGCTTCGCGAGTTTGAAGATGCGTTTGCGGTGGAGGCTTTGTTCGATGTCGTCGCGACGATGCGGACAAAATGAAAGTTCGTCGTCGATGAGTGACCCGGCTAGATCACTGAAATAGAAGTGTTTGAATCGGTTCGTGTCACGGACAATCTTCGAGGGCTGTTCGACGGTGTACTCGTATTTCCGGTCGCGAAACGTATTGGACTCGGTGATTGTCGTTGTGGGGTGTTGGTCGTAGGTATCCTTAGTGTAGTCCTGAACGTCCGCGACGAAAGACTCAACCGCGTCACGAATATGTGGATACGCCTGTGCCGCCAGTGAAGCCATCTGATCTATGGGTGCGTAGTTGGTTCTTTGATGTAAATCTGCGGTTGACTTACCTGAAAGGTATAATCCTAACTATCGAGTTCCTCCTCAGCAATTTCGAGTAGCTTCTGGAGTCGCCCGTTGAGTTCGTCTTCCAACTCGGTGTGGAGAGATTCGTCGTACATTCGTAGGGTGCGAAAAAGACCAATGGCGGCCAGCCAGTCGCGGAACTGATGTTTGTTCATATCTTCAACAGGCGTGTCTAATGCGGTAGAAGTTGAACCAGCCGCCCAAAGTTGGAGTAGATCTAAATCCCTTACCATCGCCGTACGTGTTTACCCCCAGAACGATTTCGCCACTCTCTCGTAAGTTGCTCCTGACCTGATGGTATAGCAATGCAGACGACAGGGTGTTTTCCGAGGGACGGTCTCCCTGCCGGAGACCGTCCCGTGTCGTCTGCACTGGTTGAGGGGGAGTTGTGATGGTCACTGACGAGAAAGTGGAGCAATTGCTTGAGCGGATCACTGCTCTCCAGACTCGGCTGGAGATCGACTTGACACTGTGCGAGCGAGCAGAACTACAGCGTGTAGGACGGAGAGAGCTTGAATCGCTGATTGATAGCTCAGTTTACGACGGACCAGTGGCAGCACTCCTCGGAAAAATTGAAGGAGGGCTTGACCACTGGCTCACCTTTGTCGGTGAGCCAGCGGTCTCTCCAACGAACAACGCTGCCGAAAACGCGCTTCGTGAACCGATCGTCCTCCGGAAGCTCATCGGAACGCTTCGGAACGACCGGGGGTATGTTTGTTCACGAGACACTGCTGTCTCTGCTGGCTCCAAGTCGCCAGCAGGGACGCAATCCATACGATGAACTCAAGCGAGTCGCTCGGAACAACGAGATGATTTCACGGGCTCACGCCGTGCCAGCTGTTGCAACCTCGGGGTGAACACGTACGAGTGAGGTATCATCGTTGACCCAGTGTCGGGAGTAACTGGAATGCCGATGGGGGGGTTGCTATCGACATCTAATTAAGCGCTCGTTTGATTGCTGTTCAACCTATAACATAGTATGAAAGTTTTATCTCAATAGATTCTATTGACAGTACATATGATGGAGACGCTTGAGGACTTTGTCTCAAAACTTAACGAGCGGGCGTTTCTTCCAGGCCTGCAGCGAGAGTTCGTCTGGGACGAAGAGCAGATTGCAATGCTGTTCGACTCATTCATCCGCGGGTACCCTGTCGGTCAGGTAACCCTATGGGATATCGATAGTGCTGAAGACAACTTCACCACGTACGAATTCATTCGTAAGTACATTGATGGCGATGGACGGGTACCTCGACGAGTTCGCGACCGTGACGCCCGACGCTATAACAAGCGCGTTGCAGTTGAGGATATTATCTGCGATTATCTCGTCATTGATGGGCAACAGCGGCTTAATTCGGCATATGTTGGCCTCTGTGGTTCGTTGTACACGTACTCGGGTGGGAGTGCCGGCAGCCGGGCAGACGAACGGTTCTGGAGCGAGAAATTTCTCTGTATCAACCTACTCGGCAGCCCCGAGTACCACGACGCCGATGGGCTAGGGCTCGCAGGAGACTATGAATTCGAATTCCGGGCGACGGATGCTCTAGATCCCGAAAGCGAGATCGGCTACGAAAAGATGTCAATGAGCGACGGTGACATCCATCGTCTGTGGTTTCCCGTTCACGAATTCGTCACCGAGGGTGGCGCGGAACGGGAGACAAGCACGGTGGACCACGAAGTGGAACAACAGATTGAGAACCTAGAACTGAGTGCAACGGGACCACAGAGGCGGGCGCTGCACCGCGTGGCGCAACGGGTCGTCACGAAATTCCGCCAAAATGTGCTGGGCTACGAACTTCCGAGTACGACGGTCAAGTACTCCTCTCAGGAGGTTCATACGATCTTCTCGCGTATCAACTTAGCCGGTGAGAGTCCCCAACCCTACCAGTACACCCAATCGTTGCTAGCCACCTACTGTCCGTACACTGAAGAAGATGCGTTCCATCCACGCGAGAAATTAAAATCACATATCGAAACACTGTCCGACCGTCATCCTGATTTCGAGACGGAGATTACGAGACAGTTCCTCACCCGCTGCTTGATTTATCTGATTAACGAAGATCTCCTTCAGACTACGGTCGAAGCCTTCTCGAAAGACGAGGAGGTGAAGGACATGCGCAACAAGTGGATCGCCCCCGATGACATGGGGAACCCACACGGCCGCTTCGAAACGGCCATCGACAGAGGGTTTCAAACGGTCGGTAACGTAGGACTGGCGCCAAAGTCGATGCCGAGTATACTTCTCGTCGCCCTCCTGGCAAAATTCTACTATGAGAATCCTGACGCCGAAGTCAACGAAGCGAACGAACGAGCTGCATTCCTCTTTGTTGCCAAGTCCCAGCTGCTCAATGCGTTAACCGGCTCACAAGCCCGATCTATGGCCCAATCACTGTCTGACCTTCGGCCGGAAGACGGCTTTGAGACCTTCCCAGGTGACCAATTGCTTGATGATCTTGACCTCCACCTCACCGCCGAACACGTCGACAAAGCCGTCGAGAACGCACGCTACGACAATGGGGCGAGCGAGGGTGATACGTTCACCCACAAAGGCGTCGCGGCAATCCTCGCGCTGCTTGATGAAGGGCACGCTGATCTTGATATTGAGCGGCTCAGCGTGGATCATATCTATCCGCAAGCATGTGCTGATGATATCCCAACGGTGGGTTCCGATAGTGACAGCGTCAAGATCCACCGCATTGGTAACCTTCAGCTCCTCGACGCTGCAGAGAACCGTCGGAAGGGCGATACACTCCCCGAAGAATGGCTCAGCGGACTTGGTGAGGCCGAAGCGGATCACTATCGCATTGTGAATCGCTACCCCGAGGGCATCACCCCGACGCTAGAAAACTACCAAAAATTCGTCGAGCGACGAGAATCTGCGATGAAAGAGGCGCTCAAGGAGAAATACGCCGCGTCGGCGGTCGAACCGTAGTCAGAGCTCTTTGTTGTTGGCCGAGTTTTGAGCGGAGAACACCGAAGAAAGAGTTGACTTCACCGTTAAGATGCCTGACGTCCTGAATACGATGTGCTATGCGTTCACGTTGCCATAGAGTGCTTCGGCTTGACGAACAATCGGCTCGATCAGCGGATCATAATCTCCATGTGAAAGTCCGTTCTTTCGAAGGAGGCCCTTCACGCGGATCTTTAGCTTAGCACGCATAGCTTTTCGATTGGTCCAGTCGATATTGACATTCTCTTTTAACATCTCGCAAAGTTCCGCTGCGATCTCCTGGAGTTGCTCGTCCGAGATTTCCGATTCGGTGTTCGTCGCGACAGCATCGTAAAATGCTAACTCCTCTTCCGTGAGCCCGAGGCGCTCCTTCCGTCGGTCCTCTTGTTGGAGATCATCGGCGTAACTTCTGAGTTCATCGATGACCTCCTCGGTCGTCAGGAACTGGTTATTGTACTCATTAAGCGTTTCCTCCATCTCTCCCTCGAAGGATTCGTACTTTGCGAGATTCTGCTGTTTCCGTGTTGATATCTCGTTCCGAAGCAAGGATTCCAGCATCTTCGCTTGGAGCTCCGGTTCTTCGACGCGATCAACGTCAGAGAGGAACTCGTCGCTGACGATCGGCTTCTCTGATTTCCATTCGTCGAAGCCCGCGATCGACACGACATCGTCAGCCGTCACCCCTTCGGCAATGAGTTTCTTCATCGCAGAATCGACTTCCTCGTTCGTCCGCGAACCGTCGACCTCCAATGACCGAAGACTATCGCGGACTGCCTCGAAGAAGAGCATATCCGACCGAATCTCACCGGCGGCGTTATGCGGTGTCACGAGGCTAAATGCACGCTTCAGCTCAGCAACGGCCTGCATGAATTCTTCTTTTTTCTCCTCTGTTTCGAGTACCTCACTCTCGGCTCGATGGATCAATCGGGGTAACTCTGCGTCACTAAGGGTTTGCCATCCCTCGTAATCCACTTTCGTGAGGAAACGGGTTACTCGATGGTATTTTTGCCACATCACTTCGACGGCAGTTTCGAGATCAACCATCGCCATTTCCTGAATATCGGCCGTGTATTTGTCCAGGGCTTGGCGTAGGTTTTCAGCGATTCCGATATAGTCGACGATTAGTCCACCGGGCTTATCCTTGTAGACCCGGTTCACGCGGCCGATTGTTTGTAGGAGGTTATGGTTCTTCATCGGCCGGTCAATATAGAGCGTGTGAAGTGGTGGGCAGTCGAACCCTGTCGTCCATTTGTCACAGACGACAATAATTTTCAACGGGTCGTCCGGATCTTTGAACCGGCGTTTGAGTTCACCTTCTCTCGTGGGGTCGTCGATATACTCCTCGGGCTCCGAGATCACAACACCGACTTCTGGCGCATCGGGCTGCTCCTCGATGTAGCGTTTGTACTTGACAGCGGCCTTCCGGCTGATAGCGACAACCATCGCATCCCCTTCGATTTCACGGTCGTTGTAGTGGGTGACGATGTCGTCAGCAATCTTCTTGAGGCGGTCATCAGCGTTTTCGATAATACGCCGGAGGTTCGTCCACTTCTCGACTAGTTCGTTCTCGAGTTCCTCTGACCCGCTATCGAGGAGTTCACGAACCGAGTCCGTGATCGCTTCCTTGTTGAGTTGCAGTTTCGCAAAGCGAGATTCATAGTAGATCGGAACGGTGGAGCCATCCTTTTCGGAGCGGTCGATAGTATACTGGCTAACGTATTGTCCAAATGTTGCCCGAGTGGCTTTGTCTCCGTCGTGAATCGGTGTCGCAGTAAAGCCGATAAACGATGCATTCGGGAGGGCATCTCGCAGGTTCAGCCCTAAACTCTCCGTCTGTGATCGATGTGCCTCGTCGGCCATCACGATGATGTCCTCGCGTTCGTTTATTGTGGGGTGGTCTCGCTCGTTATCACCAGTCTGGAACTTCTGAACGGTAGTGAAGACGAGCCCACCGCTTTCCCGGCTGAGTTCGTCTCGAAGGTCGTCGATACTGTCTGCCCAGCTTACGTTGTAGCCGGCGTCACTGAACGTGTGAACGATCTGCTCATCTAGTTCGTTCCGGTCAGTAACGACGACGAACGTCGGATTCCCAAACGCGTCGCTACGGCGGATCTTCCGTACGAAGTAGACCATTGAGAGTGACTTACCCGAGCCCTGAGTATGCCAGTAAACACCGATACGACCGAGTTCACTCCCTATCGAATTTTTGGCACTCTCGACAGCCTCACGGACGCCGTAGAACTGGTGGTAGCCAGTCAGCATCTTCACCAGCTGCCCGTCTTTTTCACTGAAGACGACGAAATTTTCAATCAAATCCAACAGGCGTTCCTTTTCAAATACGCCGCGGAGGAGCACTTCCTGTTCCGGGAGGTCAGGTGCGTGACCCTCTTCCTGGATGTACCGCCACGGTCGGAACCACTGCCAGCCCGCATTGAGACAGCCGACGCGGGCTTCGTTCATGTCTGTCAACCCGATGACTTCGTTATATCGGAGGAGAGGAGGGATATCGTTCCGGTAGCGGTTGTTGACCTGTTCATAGGCGTTCTCCAGCGTTGCCTTCGGATCTGTGGGGCTCTTGAACTCGAGGACACCGATAGGGAGACCGTTGACGAAGACGACCATGTCGGGGCGACGACTCGGCTTATCGCCGACCTGAACAGTGAACTGAGTGGTGACAAGCCAGTCATTGTTCTCGGGCGTATCGAAATCGATAGGCTCGACGAATCGGCCGACTTGCTCGCCGTTCTGTTCGTATTCCACTTGAACACCGTCAACCAGATGTTTGTGGAGGCGTCGATTGTCTTCGAGCAAATTGGGGGACTGTGTTCTGATAAGCTGTTGAAAAGCTTCTTCTCGTGCTTTCTCGGGAATCTCTGGATTAATTACTTGGATACGTTCTTTGAGTCGATCTCGAAGAACGACATCGGAGGTAGAGGTCCGTTCAGAGCTCAGATCAGACGCAGATATGTAGTCGTAGCCGAGATCCTGAAAAATTTCGATAGCTGGCTTCTCGGCGAGACCTTGTTCATTAAGCGCCATTTAGTCTGTCGGACGGAGTACAGAACCTTGTGTCTTTATGCGTCAAGTCTGATTTCACCGGTCATCAGCTTTGGTAGAAGCATATCGCGCAAATCTGCCAAAGAATCGTTTTCACGCTCATTGTGCCAAATCTGCTTATGCATTGGCCGTACCGTCTCAGTAAACTCATTTAGCCTCTTTTTAGAAGGTACTGGAATTTCGATTGAATTCAAATTCCTTTGGGATAACTTTGGTTGGGCAGATCCAGTGATGTAGGGGTCTATTTTTATTTTGGAGAGTGCCCAGCGGATGTATTCCGTTGATACAGTTCCCTTGCCCTGAAGAACATGGGCATGATTACTAGGCCAAAATTTCTTATTTAAGAACTGTATATATGGATACCCTTTATCAGTTTTCACACTGTGCCCATCTTCCGCAACTAGTATATATTTACCATCAAATTTGAAGTCGTCAATTTGATCAAGTGGTCCCGTTGCTCCATAATATGGATGTTTTCCTGGCCTTTCATCACGTTCTGCCTGAGAAAGAGGAACTCGTTCACTATCGTAATTCTCTGTGATTTCTCCCAACTTTTCTATCTCGTAATCCTCTAGCTCGTCCCTATTTCCACGTATATATTCAACTGCACCTTCAAATTCATTGTTGAATATCGTGTCACAAGTTTCATGAAGTAATTCGCTCATTTTATTATTGCACTCAATCTTGCTATCGAAAGAGTCTAGAACATCTACGATTCTTTCTTGTTCTGCCTTCGGTGGAACCTGTATTTCTATATTGTCAAATATATCTGTAGGGACTCTCTGTCGGCCAGACGATCCAGTCATACGTTTAATAGCAAATTGTCGGATAGTTGGTCTCCTAGCAGTATAATACACAAATTTTGGAATAGTTGCCTCTGTTGATGACATTACCAGAAACTCAGTAGATCCAGTTGCCGCTTCCCCATCTTCAAGTAAATCAACATAGGCCGTTTTTCCGTTCTCTAGACATGGCGTTATACGTGCAAAGAGAGTGTCTCCATTCTGAAATCGAGGCTTAGAATACTTATATTCTTTTTTTGTTGTTGCCTGTACTTTCCGAACATTTTCTCCAAGTTGCCTCATTCCGACATGAGTCTGTTCAACTCCTTTTTCGAGGCTTGGATAATTATTTATTTGTATGATATCTGAGAATGTCTTCTTTTCCCAATCCTCTTTCAACCTTTTGTGGTCTTTTTCCTGGCCACTATTTCCGTCAAACTCAGAGAGGTCAAATTGTTCGCTCAAAATCCAACCTCCTGGAGGTTTTCCTCTATTTTTTCTTGGAGCTCATTTGATCGTTGGAACTGTTCTCGGAGCTCCGCAGAAACCTCTTCCATTTGGACTTCAAACGGAACATCACTGACTTCCTCGTGATTAACACCAACATAGCGCCCGGGAGTCACCGCATATTCCTGCTCAGCGATCTCCTCCGTAGTAACGGCTTTACAGTAACCTGTTTCGTCTGCATAATCACCGACGTCGTCTTCTCCACGATAGCTACGTACTGTGTCTGAGATTCTCCCAATATGATCCTCAGTTAAGATATTAGTTGTCCGATCAATGGACTTGTACAGATCGCGAGCGTCTATAAATAAGGTCTCGTTGCTACGGTCTCGGTACTGATCAGAGTCCTTGCCTTTGCTCAGAATCCAAAGGCAAACAGGAATTTGGGTGGTATAGAAGAGATCTTGTGGTAGAGAGATGATTGCATCTAAAAGATCATCTTCAATAATTTCCTCGCGAATGTCTCCCTCTGTTCCTTGAATTGACATTGACCCGTTCGCCATTACAGTCCCAGCCATGCCATCTTCATCGAGATGATAAAGCATGTGCTGCATGAACGCGAAATTCGCGTTGTTTGACGGAGGCATCCCGTAATCGAATCGCGGATCCTCATCAGAGACAGTCTGTTTCCCCCATTCGCTCATATTGAACGGCGGATTTGTGATGATCTTGTCTGCCATCACTCGTCCACCGTCGAGGTTTGAGAACTGGTCGTTCCGTATACTATCCCCTAATTGAATATTCCCGTCGATACCCCGAAGATAGAGATTCATCTTACAGATATTGAAAGTCGCCTCGTTGACTTCCTGGCCGTAGATGGAAATATTGCTATCGTCGCCACCCTTCCGCTGGAGGAATTTATGGCTCTGAACGAACATCCCCCCGGAGCCACAGAATGGGTCAAAGATCCGCCCCTCGAACGGTTCTAGAATCTCGACGAGTAACTCGACGACGTGCTTCGGTGTGTAGAACTCGCCGCCGCGGTGCCCTTCCTGGCGAGCAAACTCCTTGATGAAGTACTCATAGACCCGCCCGAAGACGTCCTCATCTTCTGTATCTCCGCCGTTCCCGAGGTCAAGTTCGGAGAAATCGTTGAGAAGCCCCTCAAGTGTGTCCTGCGGTATTCGGGAGTACCGCTTGGGGAGCATCCCATCAAGTCGGTCTTGGTTCTCGTTCTCCAGTGCTCGCATCGCATCGTCGATCTGGGAGCCGATGTTGGGGTCCGTTGCGTTCTTCCTAAGGAGTTCCCAGCGCGATTCTTCGGGAACGTAAAAAACGTTCTTCTCGTGGTACGCGTCTTTGTCCTCGAGGATGAATTGGCGCTCTTCGTCATCCTCAGCATAGTACATTGTCCCCTCTTCATTGGTGAGTTCGTGCAGCTCGGCACGCCGCTGCTCGAACGCATCTGACATATATCTCAGAAAAAGCAGACCGAGGACGATGTGCTTGTACTCCGCAGATTCAACCGGGCCACGAAGCCCCTCTGCAGACTGCCAGAGGCTTTCCTCGAATTCCCCGTCGTCGCCGTTAATGCTCACATGATAACCTGCGCAATTGACCCACTTCAATATTTACATAAAAACCCGGGTCGCTCAGATATCATCGATAACCGAGAGTTCCCCTCGAAGGTGCTGTATCGATTTGTTGGCTTCGTTACGGTCAGAGGTTCCACCGATAATCACCTTTCCGCTGGCGAAGATCAGGAGAGTAACTTCGAATTGAGTAGGCCGATAAATGAGCCCTGGAAACTGCTCTGGTTCGTATTCTGTTTTTTCCAACCCCAGTGCAATCACGAGGACCTCTAAGTTCACCTCACGGTCGAGATCTTCCATGAATACCGCTGTTGCCTGCTTGAACTCGCACTTGGGTATGTCCATCCCTATCTCTTGGAGAACCTCTCGAAACTTCTCCGCAGCGGTATGAAGCAGTTCTTCTGTTGGAGCACCCCGGACTTGGAACGTCCCTGTTCTGTAGATTGTGTACGCTGGGCCGCCTTCTTTTAGCCGCACGGTGACCATTGCTGTCGTGTGGAAATTCGGTTCGACGGAGACGTCTAGATGGTTTTCGAGTTCAGTGACAAGGACTTCCAGATCTATCTCACGACCGAGCGAACCACTCCCCATTGTGCTCACTATTTCCATTACACGCTCCCGTTGGTTGTCGATACATGCCAGCCGACACCGAATATAAATTCTCGTTCCCGACTCCGAAGAGCGGCTATCGGAAGGCTATAACTGAAGACGCCGAATTGTTCTCCATAGAGTGTCTATGGTACAGATCGTCAACGTCGTCGCTTCTGGGTCGCTGAATGTGGAACTAGATCTGAAAGCAATTGCGACGGAGTTAGACGACGTTGTCGATTACGACCCAGACAAATATCCTGGTGCGTACTTCAGATTAGATGATGTTACATCACTTATCACTCTCTATCGGACAGGCAAGTACATCATTACTGGTGCAGATTCTGAGGATGACGCGTCAGTTATCCGTGCGAGATTTTTGGAGCTGCTTGCAGAGACGGGAATACTCGATACACCAGATGATGACTGGTTTTCACTCCAGAACTTCGTCTGCACTGCTGACCTCGACCGATCGCTCAACCTGAATGCGCTCGCAATCGGCCTCGGTCTTGAACGGACTGAATACGAACCTGAGCAGTTCCCGGGCTTGATTTTCCGCCCACCCGATGCACCGTGTGTCGTATTGCTGTTCGCTTCCGGGAAAATCGTCCTCACTGGGTGTCCAGATCTTGAAACGGCCGAAACGACGTTTAAGAACGTGAAGTCACAGATCCGCAGCTTGTTTCCTTCCGAATAGTCCCGATACATCTACACTGAGTCTTCACTTCTGAGGAATTTTTATGGCCCCTGATGGGTGCGGGACCAATAGTCCTGTAGATTTCAATAATGGGACATAGAGCACTCATTGCGTACGAACGGCCGAATGGGAAGTACAACATTCATTACAGCCACAACGGTGGACTCCACTTACGATTAAAGTGCGAACTCACGCCTGAAACACCCTTTGGAGAAGAATCGGGTTCAGATGACGTCCACGAATATTTTGCGGAACTACTAGATATGGAAAACGGAACTAACCTTGACTCGAATCTGTCATTTGACAACCTCTCTCGAACTGCGGTAGAACTCGACCCACTCGCGTGCAACGTTCCCTTTGAGGATCTCCTGATGGCTCATCTTGACTTTCTACACTACGAAGCACTCTATGTTGTCAATCCAGACTTCGATATCTCTGCATACCGAACTCTATGGTTTGGACTCGAATACGACTGTGAATCAATCACCGAAAGTCAGAGCGTCGGCAATGGCGCGCTCCGAACAGTCCGTTGGCATGACGGCAAACCAATTAATGATGGCTACATTCAGGGCGAATTCGGGGCGTTGAAATCGATTGTCGGTGACTTGATTGATCGTGATGTGTTCTCCGTTACAGAGGCTACAGAGTATATGACTGAAAAATTGGCTCAGTGGACTGTCGAGCATGAAGATCTAATCTTTCAAATCCCCGAATAACAATCCTTCCACCAGCGATCCTAATACGTTTCTATCGTCATGCGATGACTCAATTAATCTGAGTATTGCTTGATCCGCTGTACGTCTTCAAACGAAGCCCGCTCTTTGCGCCACCGCCGAGCCCCTTCCAGTTCCTCGAGAGAATCCTCTAACTTAGAGTAGTCTTCTTTGTGACTAAATTCCTTCTGGTTTAAACTACCTGTCTCATGGAGTCCATAGTCTAACACACCAATAATCTCATTTTTTGTGTAATTATCTTCCCGTAATCCTAACATTTCATTGAGGGAGTGATATAACATCTGCCGAAGTAAAATAACGTCTCGATCATAGACTGGTGACTCAATCCCGCTATGGACGATATCATTCCGTTTGTCAGCTAAACTCTCTAGAACAGACATCAGAATCGTGAGATTGAACGAGTCGTGGACTAGAGGAAGACTACGTTCGAGTGCATTTTTTGAGCTGTCACCGCGGTCGTGGAACGTAATCTCCTCAATACCACGCCAATAGTAGAGAAAAGCACTTTCGTTTCGTTCAGCCGTTAGCCCCGCTTGGAGTGCTCGGAACCCCCGACTTAACTCACCATCGCATGGTTCTCCGACTCCAGCGGGTGGAAACCGTCGAATTCGCTTGAAATCAGCATTAAATCCCCGTGGTAACCTGAACCCTGTACTTGAGAGAGTAACTTGAGTCTCCTGGAAGGTATCATACTCTCCCTCTTTGAATAGTAGATACACTGGTGGGCGGCTGATCGCATCCGGTGGTGTCCGTGTAAGCGACCGCAATTCATCCATCGTATCCTTCTCTAATTGCCAATCTACGGCGGTGAAATTGAGTTTTCCGAGAATGATGTCTAAATCCCGTTGTAGCATTGAGTGAGCTAGCGCTGCCTCTCTTGCCTCTATTTCGAAGACGTAGAACGTGTGTTGTCGAGTACTGAGTACCGTCTCAGAATCTTCTTGGAGGATCTCTGGAACTGTGGATGTCGATTCGATGTCCGCGCTTTGAGCTGCCTCTACGGCAGTCTCCCACTTCTCACTCTTTATCTTTCGAATTATGGTTCTATTGGCTTCGATTGTTTCTGGCGGACTCTCACTACGCCCTGCACGCATATTCAGCGGAAAGAGAATCCGAAACTGGTATTGGTCACTCGAGTTGGATAACCGTCCGAACTCGCGCTGAAAGGCAGCAAATTCGTCATCTTCGTATTGGGCCCGACTGAGAGCTTGATCTACGACGTCCGCAATGTGTCGTTCTTCGACAGTCTCGTCTTGCTTCGGCGATTGTTTTTCAGCACAAATCCGTCGTACAAAGAGGGCGTATTCGTCAGCCCCGGTACTCACCATTGGCTCATCGTCTTCAGGTAATAACTCCACGGCCCGCTTTACGCAGTCTGAAAGAGAGAGTTCTTCAGCCCCCATCAGAAATCACCCCGGAACTGCTCGAATTGACGGATTACCGTATCAAAGTATTCTTCATCGAGGATGCGTGGGTTTCGTACTCGAGGTAGAGATTCAAGAACCGACCACACTGCCTCTGGATCTTCGAACCCATACGCGTGGAACACGACCGCATCAATACTTGCCTGTGCATCTGCCCGCGTTTCAACGTCCTCAATCACGTTGATATTGAGCTCAGCACGAACCGGCTGGAAGTGCTCTCCGTAGCAATTGAGCCGAGCAGCGGGCTTCCAAATGGCCTCTCCGATATCACTCTCGACAGGTGGTTTTGGCGCTTGGGATTCTGTAACTAGGTAATTCGAGAGGTGCGTCTCAATTTTTGATCGGAGTAGATAATCGAAGGGGGTGCTATTGAGTATTCCAAGTAAACAGAAGAGCTCCTTCAGATTGTACCGTGGCTCAAAGAGTGCTGGTTTCGTCGCAGCATCGGGTTGTGGCCCTGGGTCCTGCCAGGTGTATGGATGGACCGTGTGAATCGTGTTAACGTTGAGAACATTCGGTGGGAGGACGGCAGCAATTACTGTTCGCTCATTAGACGATGTCGCAATATCCCGATATGCAATTCGATACTCTTCATAAGGCATCGGGACATCTGTGACTGGAATCGTCTCTCCGTCCTCGAAAGTGATCATATCTCTGTCTCTGTTTACGGGATATCGTTGGGTCAGTCCTCGAATCTCTCGATTTCGAATTTTGCTTTTAGCGCTTGCTCGGTCATCCCCTTCGTTGACTCCCCAGTACTTCGGAGAATCAATGTCGAAATAGGTTGAATCGTATGTATATTGGTAGATATTTCGCCCTCGATAAACTGGATAATCACCCGGCTCTTCAAGCAGAGTCTCGCTCTGGCGCGTTTGGTGGATGCCTCGGGAAGGAGCGAACTCCCATCCATTTTCAGAGTCAAGGCGCTGATGCTGGACAATAGTCTCATACGCTTCAACATCGTCTTGTGTTTCTACTGGTGGAAATGCCAGTAGTGACGGTGAATATGCGTCGAGCAGATTTCGGGGCACTACCGGAAACGATGACTCCTCTTCAGAGAGGACCTTAAGAGAAGTTTGGCGGAACTTCGATCGAAATGCATCTGTTGTACCAGAATTATTGAATTGAATTAGACCGAACTCATACCGTCTGTGGATATCTGGAAAAATCTCATGATTTTCAAACCCAATTATCTGCTGCAGTTCCTTCTCTTCAACGAGCGATCGACGAGTCGATTTAAAGGAATGCTCTCGGAATAGTGCCCCTGGAGTCAACATCGAAACAATTGCGGTTGGTGCCGCAATTTCCATTGCCCGTTCGATAAAGAGCCCGCTTAGATTCAGCTTCCGATTGCCTCCGAATTCATACGTGTGTTCGAAATATATTCGCTGCTGATCGATGCTCCCCCTTTCGCCTTCCGTTGAACCATCAAGTTCCTCTGTAATGCGCCCTGCAGACGAACTTCCCTGAGTACCACTATCAACTTCTTGAAGAGTCTGCCACGGTGGATTACTGATGACTGCATCGAATCCCCCATCGGCCATGATATTAGGAAATCCGACCCACCAGTGAAACGGTGTTATTTCATCCGCTATCCGAACAGTATGAGATTCTTCTTCTAGGAAGGATGCAAACTGTTCTGAAAGTGCCTCTGTTAGTTCGTTGTTGAACTCAGTAGCTCTGTCTTTGATGCTGTTCCTTATTTCCGCTATATCTCCCCGAACAGCCTGCCGATATTCCCAAACTAGATCTCGATACTCTTCATCCAAGTTGGAGAACGTTGATAGATTAATCTGAGTGCTATCAGGCCGCCTATTTGGTCTATCTACAAATCCAATCAAGCTGTTCCCATTAAAGAAATTTAGCCCTGTATGGTATTCTATTGCACGAAGTTCGTGGAGTGGTTCGTCACTATCACTGTCAAAAACGGATAGTTGCAGTCGAAACCGTGTTAGTTCGATAGCTTCCGGATTCAAATCAACTCCAAACAAATTTCGACGGGTCGCGAGTAGGCGGGTAAACTGTGCACGCTCACTAGCAGTATCGAATGCCGGTAATTCAGCCTGAGCGTCTATTTGGGCAAGAGATAGGTGTTGGAGGCATTCTGTGTAAACGTCCGATAGGTAGGCTTGTGCCTCTTGGATGAAGGAGCCACTGCCCACTGCTGGATCTATAATGCGAAACTTGGGTAGAACTTCAAAATACAACTGGTTGATAGCGTCCAGATGTGGATCCTGTTCAGAATCATCTGGATCCGATTCGAAGAGTTGATCGAGTGATTCATATTCTACATCCGCCTCTCGATTGAGGTTCTTAAGAAGTGAATCACGAAGTGTGTTAATGACGAGAGAATGTCGGAGCTGATCTGGGGTGTGATATGCTCCAGTATGTTGTTTATTAATAAAGCGCTCAAGCGCGTGTCCGATGACACGCGGTGTCACGCTTGTCGTATGCCGGATATCGTAAGAGCTGCCAACTTGCCAGTTCCAATCTGCCAAGAATTTGAGGATGTTAGAGAACAACTTATTTGCTTCAGGAGTTGACGCTGGGGGCCTCACCTGATCGGCAGCTTCGCTAGGCGTCTCTTCGAAAAGGAAGGTTTGCAGATATGGACGTAGATCACTACGAGCTCCTTCTGGAATATCGCCGTCAAAAAGGGGTGAGTAGAACTCCTCGTAAACATTTTGTCTTGCCACAGACGCTGGTCCCTGCTGTTGTTCCAGATAGGTCTCCGGTAATACGCCGGTGTGCTGGAGCAGGTAAAGATAGACGAGGCGATTGATGAGCCGTTGCCCGTAGCGACGACGCGCTTGCACACTGACGTCGGGGTCTGCGTCAATTGCTTCAGCTACGGTATCTACCAGCTCTTGATAACGGGCTGCAAAACTCTCAATAATATATTCATCATCAAACATTTCGGAAAGAGAGCTAGAGTCATAGCCATCGATTTGGTTTAATCGCTCTACCAGCCGTCGAGATGTTCTAGCTTCTGTATCCAAATCCGATTTCTCAAATCCAAGGTGAACTATTGTGGTCTGACCGAGCCCTGTTGTGGCGACTGGTTTTGAGTATAGGTCAAATCTTCCAGTATTCCATGTGGCCACTACAATGAGATCAAACTGCTCAGTGAGGTCGTCTATCGAGAGTACTGATTCGGGTGATTGACTCTCCTCAACACCCATAATGCAAGCTGTGGCGTCTCCGGTAAACGCAAGTTCAACCTTCTCGTCGGAGCGATCGACTAGCTCCAATCCACGGCCAACTAATGAATCTGCAATCGCATCTAGTGAATTCCAGGCCCGAATATCTGCTGCTGAAATCTGTTCCGTAACCACGATATCTGACTATTACGGCCGATTGGTATCAAATTTCCGCCAACCTCCGATTCTTACACATTCTAAATTGGATGCTAGCTGGTGACAGTAAGAAGTTCTTATGATCGCCATTGGGTTACTGGGGGACAAGGAAATATTGGACTGCATCAAAGAGTTGGTTTAACATATGGCGTGAGCTCTTGGTGCCCTAGAACGGCGAGAACTGTATAACGAGGATTACATACTTTCCAGCCGAGTGTTCGTGATCGGCTTCTTGATCGCGGCTAGGAATTATGCCCTCGAACTGTATGGTTCGCGGTAGAAATTAACCAACAAAACAGATGACTTCACGAGATGTTGGTTAATAGCTGCGCTGCCACCAGTTTATCGCCCAAAGCTCGTTTTCTCGCTACAAAGGAGTGTGAATCTCTCCAAACTGATCTCTTTTATGACCGCTAGAACGTATTTAGTGATCGCCTTTGGCCAGTTCCTTTAGTATTGATGAGTACGCCACTCCGATTGCTGAAACTCATGGCTGCACCCACTCGCTTTATCCATAATCGATGCCAATATCGAGGTCTTCGTACGTCCGGTTGAGCATAGCGAGTGGTGTACTAGTTTGCGCGCTGCGTCGTGCACGCGATCGCCTACTGACCGCGAGGCCATCGTCGTAGCGAACGTATCCTGCTTCTTCGAGCTTGTTGACTGCCTACCTGACCGTTTCGTAGTGTGTACGGAGGTGCTGCGCGACGCAGCGGGTGGAGTCACCACTTCCGAAAGCTGAGATTGACCAGTGGCATACCGGAACGTCGACTCGTTGGACAGAAACGAACGCACCGAGAAAAATGAACAAAACGAATGAAACGAACACACCGGGAAACGAGTTTAGTGAATCTCACGGCTGACTTGCTCTTCCTCACAAGAAACGAATGAAACGAGCGTAACGGCCGCATTGATTAAAACGAATGAGTTTCGTTCAGTGAGAATAACGAACGGTGGGATTTAACAGGGTGGTATTCCTTTCATCGAGCGAAACACTCGCACCGAACGCACCGACCATAACGAGCGAAACGAACAAAACGAACTCACCACAAGGCACGAACGATATGAGCGACACGAACACTTCACGAATCACCGTAGCGAATCAGAAAGGTGGTGCGGGGAAAACAACGGACGTCATCCACACTGGCGGCGCACTTGCCGCGCGAGGACACGACGTACTCCTCGTCGATATCGACTATCACGGTGGACTTACATGCTCGCTTGGCTACAGCGATCTGTATTACAACACCGACCGAACCACGCTATTTGATGTGCTGGACTTCGATCAGATGGAGTCGGTGAACGACATCACCGTCGAGCACGAGGAATTCGATATTCTCCCCGCCAGTGAGAAGCTCGCTAACAATAAGAACATCCAGACGTTGCTCGAAGCGCCCAAGAGTCGAGAGCGTCTAGGAATGACTCTCGACGAACTCGACAAGGACTACGACTACATCGTCGTCGACACTCCTCCGTCGCTCAATGTTCTCACCGATAATGCTCTCGTCGCGACGGGCAACGTTATCATCCCAGTACTCCCTGAGAAGCTCAACGCCAATAGTCTCCAGATTTTCGCGAAACAGCTCCAGTCCCTCGAACCAGCCTACGGAGACGTCAACCGCCTCGCGATCGTGTGCAACCGGGTCGAGCAGAACGCCGAACACCGGAGAACGATCGAGGAAATTGAATCTGCCTACTCGTTGCCTCTCTTCGAGATCCCGAAGCGGACCGACCTCTCACAATCGATTGGTGAAGGCGTGTCAATCTTCGGCTTCAGCAAGGAGAACAAGCGGGTCGAAGACGCCCGCTCGCTATTCAACGACATCGCTGACCTGCTTGACGAGACCTTTGAGAAAACCCCGCCGACGGAGGTTGAAGCATGAGCGATGATTGGGGAAGCGCCTCGGGTATCGAGGGTAACTACGATGACGACGAGGAGGCGGAGGAAACGAACGAGACGAGCGAAGTGACCAAGACGACTGAAACCGGTTCATCGACTGTAACACAGGAAACGAGTTCACCGAACAAAACGAAGGAAACGAACAAAACGAACATTAAAGATGAGTGGAACGGCCGGACCATCTACATCCCGGATGGTATCCTCGACGACCTGGAGGACACGTACCTCGAATCCCAGCTAAAACTTCGGAAAGCAGGTCGTAACGAATTCAAGAAGAACCGGCATTTTTACCCCCTACTCGTCCAGTTCGGCCTCGAAGCGCTCTCAGATGCCGACGCCGACGAAATCCAGGATCGGCTCTCCGACATCGCCGACGAGTAACTCTCGACAGACCGATGAACCACCCTGTTGCTGGCTCTCTCACTGACTGTACTGGGGACTGTTATCCAGTAAGGGAGCGATAGAGTATCACGAATCGAAGAGCCTGACCAGGTCATCACGCATTTCATCCCGTCGATGGCGACGTCGCTCCGGCTTCGCGAGGTAGTTATCGAGGACAACCTCGGCTGATTTCGATCCCTGCTCTTCCGCGATATCCTCGAACCGCTCAGCCACCCGTTTGACCGCCGCCCCATACGCCGTGTACCAGTATCGACGCCCCATCTTCGGCGTCGGCGCTGTCCCGTCGACGGTAACCCCTGCTTCCTCAGCGAGATCGCGGAAGTGCCGTCGGGCGGTCTCCGTTGATATATGACCGGATTTCGACGAGGATGATGGCAGTAGGTAGCCGTTCCAGTCGTCACTGTGCTCGTCGTGGAGATCGTCGATCCGCGACTCGAGTTCCTCGACGCCGACCAGCAACGCGACCGTTCCTGGTCCGTTTTTGCGGTCATCCTCACCAAAGTCGATGTACGGGTCCGGCCCCTCGGGGTCGTCCTCAGCGGGTGTGAGCGTGAGTTGGCGTGTATGAAGGCCACAGATTTCGCTCGGCCGCAGTCCCCACCCGCAGACGCCAACGACGAGAAGGCGGTCAGCCGGCGTCTCGGCGGTCTGGTAGAGCGATTGAATCTGGTTGGCGTCGAGGGAAGGATTATCCCAGTCGGGTGCTGAATCCCACCCAAATCGACGTTCCAGCCGCGTCGTCGGGTCGTAGTCAGCTCTCCCGAAGTCGACGCGGTGCTGGTAGAACTGCCGGACCTCTTGGACGTACTTTCGTCGCGACGCGTGCGTGTTCAGCGTCTCGTCGAGCCGTCGGAGGACGTCGAATGTGTCCGCGACCCGGTTTTTTTCCTCGGAACTTCCCTGTTCAGACTGGAGTGGTGAGAGCAGATCGGCGGTGTCGTTCACCTGCTGGTAGGTCTCGATGTAGCGGCGAAGGACCGAGCGCCGGGTCGCGACCGTTGATTCGGCACGCCCCTGTCGGTCCCAGAGCTCACGTAGGTAGGATTCGAGTGCTTGGCGTGTATCCTGATCGTCGACGAACGCGAAGGGGCTCTTATCTTCGTCGTCGTTTGGTGGAACCCCGATCTCGGCGTAGAAGTCCCCGGGTGAGAGGTCGAAGTTCCGGGTGAGATGTGCGATGAAGCCCCGATAGTGGTCACTGAGCCACGCGTAGGTCGGTGTCTCGCAGTCGGGGTCGAGTCCATCTGCCCGCATCTCTTGGACGATTTCCTCCTGGTAGAAGGTCTCGCAGTCCTCGAGATCCATCGTGCTGTAGCGTGGTGAGTCGGTGGTAGTTTCTGTGGACATGGGTGATTGCGGTCCTGACGGGGCGCTGAATCGAATGTTGTAGTGTCCGCGTTTCTCAGTTGGACGAGTGAAACCGCGATGGGGAACGCGACTCGCTGCGTGCACCCCTGATTCTAAGCCGGGTGTTCTCAGTGGATACACCGTTACTCCTTATCCACTTATACTTTGTGTGGTGTTGTTTTCCAGTCCAGAAAACCACAACAACACAAAATTCCTGACTCTGATGCTCTCAGGGAATAAACTCTATGCCACTATACTATTTTTCTCGTTGAGCGTTGCGAATACTCCCATATCTGTGCACGAGATCTCCGCTAATCTGGGTCTACATCTAGATTTCGAACACAAATAGGACACTCACAACTGCCACTCATTTGTCGAGTGGCAGTTGTGTGAGGAATTCTGAAGAAAGTTGGTCGTTTGGACAGCGATGCCTCTCACAAGGGGCAGACACGGAGTGGGTTTCACAGCAATTCAATCAACCTCCGATTGAGAAAGCCACGAAACCGCGGGGCCGTGACCCGCGGTTTCGTGCGGAACTCGACGATATCGAGTACTGTCTGAACGAGGAAGTCTACCAGCAGCCACATATCGTACAACAGGACGGCGAAGCCGAAGTGGAACAACCGCACTGAGAAGTTCCTCGAAGTCGTCCACGGTGCGAACTCTTTGATGCTGCTGTAGGCGTTTTCGATTCCGCCCCGCCGGGTATATCGTTTGATCTTCTTGCGAGTCTGGCGACGATCGAGACCAATCTCGTCGTTCACGGCGAGATTGGTCAGGAATACCTGGCACTCATCACGATCCTCGTCCGGTGGCAGTCCAACCAACGTCGTCTCTGCCCTGCTATTGGTTACTCCATTTTTCACTGGACCGTGCATTGCGTGCTCTTCTTTCACCATGACTTCGTCGCCCATTCGCGCGATGAACCGCTTGACGCGGTCATCGCGCTTGGCTGGAATCACATAGAAGAGGTTCCGCTCCTCAAGCGCCGATACGACGTCTGTCGCGTGGAACCACCGATCTGCATAGACTCGCCACACGCTAAGACGAGCTCGGTTTTCGACGATGTCCACGAGCCGGCGGACGATCCCGCCGGCTCGGTGAGACTTGTCTTCGCCAGGATACGCTTCAGGATCGTGATTATCGGCGTTCCCGACTGGGACCATCGCGACCGCGAACTGAACGTTGTCCCCGACAACGTTCGCAGTCGCGAACTTGTGACACCAGTCGTACTCCTTATCTTCGGGCGCTCCTTGCACTCGAACCAGTTCCTCGCGCTCACCCGAGTAGGCGACGTAGGTCATATCGATCGCGAGCATGATCGGCCGCTCGAACTCAACAGATGGCTTGGCCCGCGTCAAGACGCGGGTCAAGCCGTGATTGACCATCTCCGCAATCTCCGACGGTTCGAGGTCTTTAATCGCCGTTAACAGGGTTTCTCCAGTCGGTCCATCCTCGAAGAACGGATCGCCGAGGTCAGGATCAGGATTAACCTGATCGCCGTAGGTCTCGGCACCGCCGTTGGCGGCGGTGCCTGTGATCCCGAGTAACGTCTCTAACCGCAGCAATTCCTCGTCGTCGTAGATAGATCCGCTTGGACGGTCAAAGTCGAACGCTGGGAACACGACGGTTGTGAGTTCGTTGAGGAGTTCGCGAGTTTTTCCTCGAATGAGTCGGTTGACCGTACGCTTCGAGGAGCCCGCGGGCTCCTCGCAAGCGTCCTCTGTGTATGGCGAACCGATCGGACTGCCTCGCCTAGCGGCAAGTGTCCGAATTTGGCGTACACACACCGCGATCGTCGTCTGTAACCCTTGGAAACGGCTTTGTCGCGCACGCGTGATCGTGCTTCGATCAGGGATATCAGTCGGATCAAATCCAAGCGCAATGGCGACCGACGAATCGGTAGTAAGCGTCCGATGCACGGCAGCATCGGACGCGTCCTCGAGTTCACGGAGGAGAACCGTCCGAAGCATTGGTTCGAACGGCTTGGACTCGTGCCACTCTGGGTATGCGTCGTCTCGTGTGTAGGAACTGAGATCGAGATGAGAGACGAGATCAACCGCAGAGGCCGTCTCGTCGACGACCTCTGCGGCCTGCTTGGTCAACGGATGCCAACCGCCTGAGAGGGAATCGTTATTTTGGAGGCGCTCATCAACGGATCGTGGGTCGCGGCTGTCTTCAGCAGCCGCGACCCAATCTGACCGATTTGTGACCACTCGGGGGACTGTTCGTCCCCCATCGGTCAGTGTATCGATGTATCCCGTGCACAGATTCTGTCGTTCGCAACGCTACTCTCGTAGTCAGTTGTGAATGACGCCGGAAGCGTTCACGAGATCTCCCAGTTACTGCGAGTTTACAGATCTCCGAGTAGATCTACCAGTGCCCGATGAGCTAAACCCCTGCTGGCAGTTCCGATTCTATCTCATCAATTGTTTTATATTCTCGGTCAGTATTTATTACCCCTATCTCTAGGTATCCGATTCGTTGAGCAACCGCGACAGCTAGTTCTCCATCAACAATGCGATACTCACCAGACGGACGTAGCTCTACGATTGGAGCGGGAATAGGTGGATAGCCCTTTTCACCGAGATCGGTGAGAAATGCCCTAAATTGGAGGTCAGGTATGTTTGGGTCTTCAATATATACTGGGGGGATCGACATGTTCGTAGATTTTCCATCTCGGACGGGTAGGAAGGCGATAGCAGGTTTCTTTTCGGAATTAGATGCGATAATTTGCTCGAAGACTTGTCTAAATTCACAAAATTCGGGGTAGTCGCTGGTCGGATGTGCAAGTTCCTCGAACTTCTCATAGTCCGCCTGAGAATAGGGTAACTGATTCATCATCCACTTCTTCCGCTCGAACATCGTCCAGTCCCCATCACAACTGTGTGGATTCGGATGATGAACGGCTGCGATACAAAGATCACGTTCAGTATATTCAGGTAGTGAATTGTATTGTTGTCCTTTGTTTAGGACCGTCTGAATGTTCTCCACCAGGGTCTCCCAGAAGTCATCTGGGTGTTCTCGATACTCGATGTGTGTTGCCTCGTGAATTAGCAGGAGCAGGTTGACCTCTGATGAGACTGCTCTCCACTTCTCAATGCTAATTAGTAAATGAAGATCATCGATTCCAGAGTCTAAGCCACCGTACAGAGCACCAGCACGTTTCCCTTCCTTGTCCGTCCCTTCCTCTTCTTCTATCTGGATTTCAGAAAAAAATTTGACGTGGATGTTATCAGAGGTGGAATCATCAATCCACCGGCAATCCGGGTAGCAGAGTTCAACGACCTCATAGAATGCATGATATATTTTTTCTTGTTCTGGGGAAGTCGGGGGGTGTGTTTTATCATACGGCATATGGTTACTGTGATACTGTTCATCTATCGGATAAGTGCTTTTGGGAGATTCCTAACATGACTCAGACTGAAAGTACTAAATGAAGGTCGTGAATGTTCCATGTCGTTCGCAGCTACAGTTGCTCCTATTGTTCTGATTTGCCGAGCAAAAAAAAATGTTAGACCCCAATCCGCGATAGTAGGGGGGTTTAAAAATCGAGAGTACATTGACAGGTACAATGAGCAGTACGACGGAAAAGTGGGAGTTCGAAAATGCCCCTCCAGAATCCAAGGAAGTGGCCCAAGAGATTCTCGAACGGGTTCAGGAACGCCAACAGCATCTGAAAGCGGAGACGCCGACGGACCAACAGCAGAAGCTACGGCGGATGAGTGATGAGATCTTGAAGAATCTTGATGATGCCTCCCAAGTCGTCCCTGAACTCCTCCAGAATGCTGATGACGTCGGTGGTGAATGTACTGCAGCCACACTTCGCCTCACGGAGGAGGAGTTCAACATCGAGAATCACAAGGAGCCGATGACGGCTGACCAAGTCGCCGCACTCGGCGAGTTTACAGCAAGTACGAAGCACGACCTCTCGTATATTGGCCACTTCGGAATTGGATTCAAGACGATTTTCAGCGTCACCGACAATCCACAAATTGAGACAGGCTATTTCGCGTTCCAGTATGACAGGGATGACCCGGAACTGCCTCAAAAACAACCCGGTGACGACCTCCCGTTCGAGGGAACCAAGGTTCGACTTCCGTTCAAACCGGACCTCCCAGATACACGCAGGAAGGCACTCAAATCAAAGCTGGAATCGATCGAACGGTTACTCCCATTCCTGAACAATCTAGAAACGATTCGTGTCGAGGTTGAGGGGGAGACGACTACTTACGAACGCAGGGAGACCCAGAAGAACGTCCACGAGGTACGGAAATCCTCACCAAATAGTGATGAGTCTTCGAGTATCGATCGGTATCGGCTGTTTACTACCGTTTTAGACTCCGATAAGGAGACACTCGAGATGATCGCCAAGGAACGTGATTTTGAAACGGCGGATCTCAACGACCGATCCATTGAACTTACAGTGTCTATCGCGATCCCTGTCGACGAGTCAGGAAGACCGATATCCCATTCTGATAGCCGACTCTTCTGTTATTTCCCCGCGAGTCAAACGACTGGATTGCCGTTCGATGTGCAGGCGGATTTCCTCTTGAAGTCTAACCGCCAACAGATTCGGCCGGGACATCCACTGAATGACCGATTCCTGAGAGCTGCAGGCGAGATACTCGACACTGCAATTACCACGTTCCATGCCGAACAGGTCGCCTCAGAGACGATCCTCGAACTTATTCCGGACCCAAATCCGGCGCAAGATCGCCCTGCATATCTCACTCCGCTTCTTGACCATGCCTACACGCAGATAGAGGGGCAGGCAATCGTCCCGAATGAGTCGGGGGACCTCTTTCAGCCAAAAGAGATCGTCATTCTACCGGAGGCACTACGGTCGGTACTTCCGTTACAGGAGTTCGCGAATGCATATGGGGATGTCGACGCTCATCCGACTCCCGACCTAGGTAACGAGATTTACGACCGACTCTGTGCTCTCGATGGGACGACAGACCTCTCTGTTGCCGAGACGCTCGAACAACTTCAGGATATGGTCGTCCTCGATGACCTAACAATTCCAGAGATTATCAAATTGCTAGGGGCAATCGAGGAATATCTTAGTGGGAATTCGTTTTCGAGATATCCGTCTACCGAGGAGAGAAAGGAAATCAAGCGCATCGAGTCAGCACTCCGATCACTTGCAATCTTCCCGTTCCAAGGTGGAGATGAACCGGGTGTCCGGGAAGCACTAACGGATGTTGGAGACAACATCTACCTTCCAGCGCAACAGAACGAATCTGCATACGAACCATTCTATGAGGATCTTGACCTACTGAGTGGCGAGTTCGTAGCGGAGTTGGAATCGACCCAGACGGTCTCTAAATCCACAGCCGGACGTGCAAAGGATCTCCTTTCGGAGCGGTTGGGAATCGATTCCCTCCAACACAGGGATATTGTACGTAATGTCATCAATGAGGCATACTCGGAGCCAGAAGCCCACCGAAATGAGCTTCTGGATGACTATCTCAGATACATCAAGAAACGATCCGGAACCCTAACCGAGATCGCAAAGATTCAGCTCAGAACAGAGGATGGCGAATACGCACGACCAGAGGACCTCTATCTCCCCTCGGAGTATAACGAAGGCCGTTACGATTCAAGTCTTGTCTTAGGCACGCTCACCTCTAAAACACCGGTAACGCCCTCGTATATCGATGGTGACGACACCGGCGGTGGCGTGGATGGCGGTGAACAATCTTGGCGTGAGTTTCTTGCAGAACTTGGTGTCCAAGACTGCATTCACGTCCATAAGAACCCTAAACACTGCAATAGAGTTACCTTTGATTCTGAGGAGGAGATCCAGGATTTCCTCGACGAGCATGACGATGAGGGCACAGCTATTCGAATCGATACCGATCTAGCGCCCTACAATGGCCGAGGATGCAGTTGGATGAAACGAGAGAATGCCCAGCATGGACTCGTCGACTACGCCTTGGACGAGGAGGTTACACAAGCGTTCAGAGACGCAACCGAGACAAACACTGGATTTGGTCGGGAGTTCGCCCGAATGCTCGATACGTACTGGGAAGACACCTACAGCGATTGCTTCTATCGCGACTACTGCTATTCTATTCCAAATAACGGGTATGAGGTAAAAACTGAGGACAGTGCATGCCCGACGACGTTTGGGCAGCTACTTCGATCCGTCTCATGGCTTCCGGGAGGCGATGGAGAACTCCATCGACCAGCTCATCTATTTCAACGGAATTCTGTCACCGAGGAGGCTGACGTGACTCACATTGCCGAAGTAATCGAATCTGTTTCGGCGGATCTTCTCAATACACTTGGAGTTCGTGATGATGTCGGCATTACGGAGCACCAAATCGGTATTGAAAGACTGGTCGAGTCTCGCAAGGAACGTGATGCCGACGAATTGAACCGGGAGATTCGCTCCCACCTGCACTCGCTTGCGAAGCAGATCAAGACCGCACCCGAAGGAAAGCGAAACGAGGTAATTGATCGTCTTCGAGAGTGCGCATTTATCTACATCCCAAATGCCGATCCTGCGTTCCGAACACCCGCTGAGGTCACATGGAGTGGGGACTTAGGCGACTATGTCGTCCCGATTAAAGACGAGTATCGAGGATTCCAGGACCTCTTCGTCGACATTTTCGATATCGGAATTGACCCTGCACTGGAAACGTATATCGAGTTTCTCGCACAGGCAGATGACGACGCGTGGAGCACCGTCGAAGAGGCATGGCGATCTATCGTGAATCAAGTCGCTCACAACGAGTCAATAGACCGCGAGCTAGACGACATCGCCAATGAGCTTGCTGCAGCCGATGCACTTCCGAATGCTAACGAGGAACTTGTCCAGTACGACGACATTGAATTCGTTGCGCGAGGACCAGGGTTTACAGAAATGCTACCGAATAAAATCGCGGCAAAAGTAGTCTTCCCGTGGTATGACGCTCGATACAGCCGTGGGAAAGCTATCAATCGGTTAGTGGCGGTTCTCGATGCTGAACCACTTGAGACAGCTCTGACACAGGAGGTCGCATATCCGGAATACGAAATCGGTGGTGAGTGCCTATATAACGAATTTAAGGAGTCTCTCGATGTTGGCTACAGCGTTCTAGAATCCAGGGAACAAGGAGCCGCAGCGGATCTACTCGCATCGACTTCCATGTACACGGTTCAACGTCCATCACGTGTTGCATGTAATTACTATCTCAATGGGCGGCGAGCAGTCTCAAATCACGAAGAAACGATTTTCATCGATGAAGATGCCGAGCATGTGCTCCTTGCGAACGAGGACGTCGCACAGCTCGATCTCATCGATTCGCTGGCCGCCTCTCTCGACCTCACTGGTGCCGACAAAAATCGGTATACTCAGTTATCCAAGGGGGCGATCGGTAAACCAGAAGGACTCATCGAAGCCTATCTCGACGGAGAAGCGATTCAACATTCTTCGATTGTGGATGATTATCCAGCACTCTCTCAGAGTCATAGCTCCCCCCAAACTACGCCTGATGAGAACAGTGTGAAGGATACGCAGAATGCCAACCAGAATGATGGAGATAATTCAGAAGCCGGAACAAGCAATGATAGACAAGGTTCTGAGCCACAACCAACCAGTTCTCTGAACCAATCCAAGAAGCCGAGTTCGACAAACGATCGAGCAACTGGTTCGGGACTGTCTTCCAGTTTGCCGGAATCACATTCCTCCACGAACGGAAGAACAGGAGAAAAGAGGTCGTCTCTGCGCCAGTCTCAGGGAGCGGACTCGACTTCATCTCAGACTGAACGAGACGGGAATCCATCGTCATCGGGTGACTCAACTCGTACAAAACAAGCCCATACAAGTAATTCGAAGAACAAGCCCAGAAACCACCGAAAAACCACGGCAAAGGCAAAACAGAACGGATCCCATGGCGGGTGGCCCGGTGGAGGTGGGGGACAAGCCAACGAAATTGGAGATGAGGGTGAGGCCTTTGCGATGACTCATTTGAAAAGGGTCATTACGGACTATTTCGACTCCGAACCAACAGTCGACGAATCATCGTCCGTCATCAAACTCTCAGGCAAGTACGATTGCGAGCGATGTAACGTCAAGATTCGTGATGTATCGCGCGAGCGCGGGCGTGGCTATGATATTCACGTTGGTGGTGCTGCTCTTGTCTGGAATGGGGACACTCTCGCAGTAGAATCAATTGGCGACGGCTTAGAGGCTTGTATCGAAGTGAAGGCAACGAAACGACAGGACCGCCAGTTTGGAATGACAAGGCATGAGCATCAGGTCGCCCAGAAAGAGCATGGCAATTATTTCGTCGTTCGAGTCATCAATGCGCTGGATGATCCAAGCGTCACAACGGTTTTCGATGATATTCCGGAAGTTGAAGAGGCTGAGGGCGAGCGGCTAACTGTTGTTCCCTCCAGATTCATCGTCAAGTTCTGAAGCCACCCCATTCCCGGTAAACTACTGGCCTATGGCCGTTCCGGTGCGAATCTTTGAATCGAACAGCCAAATCAATGTTAAAGGCAAAGGGTTAACCAACAGAGGATGGTAGGTGCCCTTAGCGTTGGTTAATGATATTATTTTGAATGAAAGTCAGCTGATCAATCGCAGCTTTCGATTGATCTCGTCACAGGAATACAGCCGCCATGAATTGCACTGTGAATCCGATCCAGAGGAGCACCAGCCCAACAACTGGTAAGAACCATTCACGCTCAAACTCCCAAAGTCGCTGTTCCGATGATTTGAGCGATTTAGGTTCGATTGGCTCATCGTTTAGATAGAATGTTGTCATGCCCCCCATTCGGCTTATAGCATTCATATTGTAGCTCACAGTATGCCCTACTGCCCGAATTGTGGTAGCCAAGTCAAGGCGGTCCACCATTACTGCGGATCCTGTGGACAGGTGCTGTCCGAGATTGCAGAGTCAGAGAGCGATCCACCGATGGCGGTCGATAGGGAAGGATTCCTGTCACTGCGATCGCTCTCATACGTCAATGAGCTACTGAAGGGAGAGCGAGAACTTGATCATGATTCTGTGTCCTACACGCAGTTATCCCGAGAGGTGAGTGCTGCGTTTGCGGATTTCGCTCGTCTTGCAATGGTCAATGATCTCGATCTGCTTCATCTCTGGGCAGCCAGATCGAACACGGATTCGTTGAGTATGTCCGTCGACAACATGAACAGCAATCAGTTCCGAGACTGGCTCGCTGCGATTGGGTTAGGGCGAACTCTTCAGATGTACGATGACGCACTCCACACTGAGTTTGAGGATGAGTTCAACGACCGACTGCAGAAACTGATCGACTTTGTGAATGAAGAACTCGACGAAGAGGATATTTCTGAATAGGAAGCTACAGCTGTCTGGCTGTCCATATCCCTCGGCCAGAGCGGTTTTGAGATCAAAGCTGGCCCGCTGAGGACCTCTATCAAATATTGAGGCGATCATCAGTATCCAGATCGATGGGATTAGTCCGGATAGTCCGATCTTAGTATCCATTCCGGAGTTTCAAAGTGCGTTGCATCATTTGAACTCGAATTTCATATGAGAACATGACTTTCATTACTCCCTGTATATTTAAACAGGGATAGAAGAATGTCTTCTAAAACAATTTATTTCTAGAAACATTTAAGAAATACAGAAGATATATGCCCTATCCCGACAGGCTAGCGTTTGGTAATAAATGAGCGACTCGAGGAACCGAAATCGAAAATTCTCACGAACAGGTTGCAGTCGATACAATCCGTTGAACAGTGGCTTCACCGCAAATCCGGACAGCGAGATGGCCCGATACAGATCTAGTAGAGGTCTGCTCTCCCAATGACGACAAGAGATCGTCCTACTGGTGAACAACAGAATTCCATTGCCCTTCGACAGCGAGTGGTACGTAGCGGATTCGCTTCGTTCCTTATCCTTTCACTTGTCGCTGTAGACCCCGTTTTGGCTCAAGACAGCGTCGTGTGTGACGCTGAAGGCTTGCCAGATATGATCTCTGGATTCTTCCAGATTACCACTGCGCTCGGAATTATGGGATTGGTTGTGGTATGGCAGGCTGATTCACTCGTCGAGATGTTCACGATGAACATCGAGCAGAAAAAGAGCCTCAAACAGCACAAG
The DNA here is from genome assembly GCA_025517425.1 of Halobacteria archaeon AArc-dxtr1. Lineage (NCBI taxonomy): Archaea > Methanobacteriati > Methanobacteriota > Halobacteria > Halobacteria archaeon AArc-dxtr1. The sequence continues at coordinate 51,960 of JAOPJY010000005.1, forward strand.
CGGACGGCGATGAAGTCTGCAGTTATCCTCGTGATCCTCGGACCGCTGTATACGGTTGCTGGATCGGCGATGGGGCTTCCACTCGCTGAGTGTGTCGACCTCGTCCCGTGGTAACTCAACGCTACACTCTGGATCGTCTCTGATTCACTCCGCTCGTGCATCACATTCGTCCTCACATGGTTGCGGTGCTCGCTCTCGTTGCCGTCACGCTCGCGTTTGCAGGGGTGACTGCCGTGAGTGCCGATTCTCCACCACGACCGGGCACTGACGACAGTGAGTTAGACGTTAACGAGACGGCGACGCTCTGGTCGAAAGCTCCGAATGAGTGTCTCAGTGATGCCGAGTACGAGGAACGATACGATGAGCAGCGAACGGCCATGCAGGTACTCGGCAACTGCACGGATATCACGTTCAAAGAACCCCCAGATACTGCTGAACGCTGGACGGCATACGATTACGAGTCACTCGAGGGTGGCAGTACAGAAACCTCGATCTATCCCACACATGCAGAACTCTCGGATTCTGTCCTCATCGCCGATGCCCATGCGACGACGTTCTCGATCCAGCCGTCGACGAGAACACACATAGACGAAAATAGGACCGTTCACTACATCGCACCGGAAGGCGAACTCAGTGGATTCGTCGATTATCGCGTTCGCCTCGACAGCAACTCGTCGATCCAGAACCACGAAATCGACGAAGTCCGCCTCTTACACGATGGCGACGTGGTCGAGACCACAGGAGGGACACACACTCCGACATTCGAATATGCGTTCGATCGTGGTGGCCCGGCAACACTCACACTCGAGGCGGATATCAGCGCTCGAGTCGAACGCGATCGTGGCAACGAGACGGAGGTCATCACCGACCAGGTGACCGTCTCTCAGGACCTCGATGTGGAGGTTTACGATCTGCGGGCGTCGATCTACCACGCATCGTATCCAAACGGCGACAGCGGTGTTGCCATCTATCAGACCCAGCCGTGGCATGGGTACACGCTTTCGGATGATGGTGAGGCGAACGTCCGTGGTGTGTGGCGATACTACACGGCTCGAGACACCAACTGGGACGATCTCATACACTCAAGCCGGGATGGCCAAGAGACGACACACTCCGACGCTCTACCCGTATACGTCCACGCGTATCCATCCGAGCTAGGCCCGCGTTCAGAACCCATCCGCGATGGTCCCAACATTCTCGAGGTCTGGGGGTCAGAGAGTACGTCTCCAGAACCCTCGATTCACGAGAACGTCGACATCGACGTCGTCTCCGAGTCCTATACCCGTTCTTCCGGTCTTGCTCTCCGGTACGATGGCATCGATCGAGATGCTATCAGGGTCGACGGGATTGTTCGCGGTGTCTCAGCAGAAATCATTGAACCCGATGGAGGGTCGGAACGAGAGATACGCGAGAGTGACCTCTCTGTCGAAATCATCGAATCGAATGCGACTGCAGTAACGTTGCAGATCGAGCTTCGTGATGCTGAGACGGGGGCGCCGATCATGCTCGAGAGTCCGTTCGACAATCCTCGATTCTCACTGATTGGCGCTGCTTCGCGTGAGGGCTACATCACAATCGGCGATCAGGTGGTGCGGACGAACGCAGCTGGCATCGCAGAGATAACTGTTCACCAGCCGGGCATCTACACCGCAGAGTACCATCCCGGTTCGTGGCGCTCGCACAATCCAGCCTATATCGGTGATACAGTCACAGAAACGTGGCATCCGTTAGCCACCCCAACAGGCTGGTTCACACTGTTAGTCGATCTTATCCGGTATGCGATTCCCTTTGCTGTCGCACTGTACGCAGCGAAGCGGATCGGCTCTTTCTTGAAAATGAGAGATACGTTATGACAATTCAACAGACACCACTCGATAGACGCACCGTTCTCGGAAGCATACTCGTCGGGATCACTACTGGACTTGCTGGTTGTTCTGCGTTGAGTCCTTCTGATGACGACCCATCGACAGACACCGGTGGAGACATTCTCCAGAGCGTTGCGGTCGAAGGGGTCGAGTTAGTGATTGACCTCGAGCGAGACGCGATCGACCAACTCAACGTCGTCGCCCCCTCTGGTGAGCTATTTGCCAAGCGAACGATTGAATCAGGGGTGTCTCACACGACCATCGAGGTTGGAACGGACTATCCACCAGGAGAGTACGAACTCCTCGGTCTCAACGACGACGAGACAGTCGAGACAACGACAGTTACTCTCGAGCCTGATCTCGAGTTAACGGAGCTCCGGTTGGCCAGAGAGTATCCCGAGGAGATGTACGAGGGTGCGAGTGACTCGAGTACGGAAGCAGAGGCGATACTTTCTGTGACGAATCGGGGAACTGGACCAACCGCAGCTACCGCGCTTCGGTTCGAAGGTGATGTCCCGTTCCCGACACACGAGAGCTACGATGAGGCTGGAGAGAGTGGTATCTACGATCCGGAGAGCGACTTTGGAGCGGATGCAGAGTCAATAGCTCTCCCTGCAGGGGAGACAGTCCTGATCTACAGCAACACGCGACCCTTTTCGCCAGCGGGTACACGATCGAAATGCGATTCGGTTGGACAGGACGGTCAGTTCACTGTCCGCCTCTCTACAAGCCATGCCATAGGTCTCACTCTTGACTACGTTATCCACTATCTCGGTTCCTCTCCCGATGATTGTGGGATCAAAATTGAGAGGTCCTCGTAATGTCGTGGTCACTTTCTGATATCGGGATCAAGTGGTTCGAAGACGCGGTTGACAAGCTCATCGAATGGTTTCAGGAGGGATTGACAGATGGCTATGAGGCCGTCACGGCACAGGTTTTCGGCACGCCAACACCGGAGACGGATGGCGCCTTCGTGTTTGGTCAACCGTCGAACACACCGTGGGAAGAGATTCACAGTAATCTCGTTGCTGGGGAAATCATGCTCGTTTCCCTGTTGTTGCTCGTGATGTGTGTCCAGGGCAGGCATACGATCCGGATCTTCAATATCGGCAGTGCGTACGAGACGCGAAAGACGAAGCGCAGTGCCTGGACAGGTGCGTTCCTGATTGTAACGTGGTACTGGGTCGCTGTGTTAGCGCTCTATCTCGTCGACGGCTTCACCATTGCCCTTCTCCCAGACGTCTCGACGGTAACCGATACAATGGTCGACTTGCTTTATTTGACTGTTTCCAACCCAGCGCTTGCTCTCTTCCTCACTGGAGTTGGAGCTGTCGCCATGTGGATCTTGCAGGCGCTGTTCTTCCTTCGGGAGATTCTGTTGTACATTTTGATCTATGCGATGCCAATCGGTATCGCATTGGCCTATGGGAATCTCCCCGTCGTCTCTCACATCGCCCGCACGGTCTGTATGAAGTTCGTGCCGCTTGCGATCATGCCGCTTCCGGTGGCGCTGCTGTTCAAAGGGTATGAACTCCTGTTCAGTGAGGGGACGGACTCGGCGCTCGTTCCGGATAGTTCGTTCCTGAGCTACCTCATCGCGGTTACGCTGCCACTCCTTTCGATCCTCATCGTCTGGAAGCTGTTCAAGTATGCCAGCCCGATGACGACGAAGATCATCGGAGCGACGACCAAGGGCGCAGTAACAGCTGGCGCAGCCGTTGGGGCCGGTGTTGTTGCAGGCCCTGCTGCAGCAGCCACGACTGCGGCGTGGGGACCGAAAGCGGCTGCTGGCTATACGGCTGCGTCGAAGATGCGCCAAGGCGGTGGCTCATCCCAACAGTCTGGAAACTCGAGCGGCGGCAGCGGAGGACGAACCGACCACGATAACGTTGCGACAGACGCGTACGGCCAGGAAGGCGTCCCGGCGTACCGTCGAACTGAGAACGATCCGGGGTACTACTGAATGACACGAGATCACGATGCAGCGGGCCGTCGAATCATGGACGAACTGGGTGAAGAGAGTCGCATACCGATCCTGAACATCGGGGAGGGAGACGTCTACGTGCTTCTCGGCTTCCCGATTGCCGGTCTCCTCTTTGGTGGCCTCACGGGACTCGATGGTGCGATCTTACCGTTCGTCCTACTTGGTGTCGTCCTTGGTGGATCGATCGTCTACGCGTCACCCAACCATCTCCCGGCATCGACGTGGCTGGGTGACGTCTATCGCCACTACTGCAAGCGGCCTCGGTTCACCTACAGTACGGAGACCACAGCAGAGTCCACTGAAACGAGTACCGAAGGCGGACTCGTGAGCTACACGCCGTTCAAACCGGACGAGCGAACACAGGATCTCACGAACATCAGGCGAGCGTGGCCTGGTGCCGGGGCAATTGAGCGTTCGGATGGCGCGATGGAAGCCTATCTCGAGATCGATCCCGGGAACATGGACTTCGCGATGTCCGGTGACTGGGCACAGATCCAGCAACTTGGCGAGGAGTTCGCGAACAAGGAACTCGACTTTACGCTCAAATTCCACGCCACGACTCGGTCGTTCCCAGTCGAGAAGCTGATCGAGCGAATCGATGGGCGGCTCACTGACAGTGATGTCAAGCAGAACCCGATTTTCAAAGAGCTACTTGAGGAGTATCGCGAGCAACGTCCGCGAGACCTCGAGGGGACTCAACAGGTACGGTATTTCATCGGCGTCGAAGTCGATCCCTTCGAGGTCTACGATCGGTATCAGGACGAACAGTCGCCCGCTGAAAAACTCACCTCGTTTCCGGTGGTCGGTTTCCTGTTCAACCCGTTCGTGACCCGTCGCAACGACATGACCGACGCGGAGATCCGGGCGGCCATGTTCGAGAAACTCGAGAACCGCTGTCACGGTCTCCAGACGGAGTTCATCCAGAAGGCAGCAGGCTGGTCGGCTCATCGACTGACGACGGTCGAACTGTTCGTTCTCTCGATGGACTTCTGGAACGGCGAGGAACACGAGTATGGAGATGGAGCCGATGCGATCCGTGATCGTCCGGTCGTCGATCATCAACGGAGGGTCGATCAATGATCGAGGCACTCCCTGATCCAGGGACACAGGCTGGGCTTGCCCTCTACATCGGTGCAACGGCATTGCTCACACTTCTCGTGAAGTGGGGATGGGATCGTTGGCGAGCTGAAGACGTCGAAGAAGTCGAACTTGCAGATCTCCTCGAGGAGACGACCGTCGAAGACGGCCTCGAAGAGGGTCAGATCCTCGACCACATCGCCGAACACCATCAACACGTCGTGGCGCCGGCGGCGATCGAGTGGGATACACGTACCGCTCGCGTCGGCGATCAGTGGACGTCCACGCTTTACGTCGCGGATTATCCGGATTACCCGAAAGACGGCTATCTGACCGAACTCTTCGAGCTCACGGACGTTGAGTTCGATCTGACGGTCCATATCACTCCGAAGAGCCAGCAACAAGCTCGAGACGAACTCCAGCGAGTGGCCGACGACCTTCAGGCCGATGCTGACCTCGAGAGTACTGTTCGCGGGAGCTATCTTCAGGAGCGAGCCAACGAGGCGCTCTCGACGTACAAGAGCGTCGAGAACGGGAGTCGGGTGTTCGAGCAAGGCATGTTCATCACTGTTCGAGCGGAGTCACGTGACGAACTTCGTGACGCCGTCCGGACGGTTCGGAGCCGGCTTCGTGAACAACCCGCTGGGCTCTCGCCGAAGACAGCAATTTGCAAACAAGACCTCGCCATCCAGGCTGCAGCCCCAATCGGTCCCAACCCGTTTGACCGGGAGGCCACAGCACTCGGTGGTGCGGTCGGTGCGTTGCTCGCGTCGCCACACAACGCCACGATCCTTGAGGACGGCGGCGTCGAGTTCGGCGTTCACTGGAAGAACCAGAGTCCGGTCGTCATCGATCCGTTCGCTCGAGAGAACGGCTATGCGATGTTCACGATCGGTGACCCAGGCTCTGGGAAATCGTTCGGCTCGAAGCAGAACTTCATCCGCTCGATCGAACAAAGTGAGGATCGTATTGGAATCATCCTCGAGCCGCTGAACAACTGGGCCGGTGTCGCTGAAGCCCTCGGTGGTGAGCGAATCACGATCGGCGGGGAGATGGGTCTGAACCCACTTGAAATCAAGCCGACTCCCGAGCGTGTGCAGCGGGCGATGGGCAAGGACGCCAGTCCGTATCGTGAAAAGCTCGATAGCGTGATGAGCTTCCTCTCGAACTATTTCGCGCTCCGAGGAATCACACTTGGTGACCGCCGGACAACGTTGGAGACCGCGATCGAGCGTGCCTATTCACGCAACGGGATCACCGACGATATCGCGACTCATCACAACGAGAGCCCGACGATGCGGGATGTCCTCGATATCCTCGAGGAGATGGTCGAGACACCGACGGAGTATGTCGTACGGACGGATGAGGAAGCGACGAAGATTGGCGAAGACGCGACGTGGCTTATCGATCAGCTGCGACCGTTCGCAGAAGACGGCCGGTACGAGAATCTAGGCCGAGAGACCGAATTCGATATCCGCGACGAGAAGGTGATCTATCTCGACCTCGCCCAGCAGGAGGGCAGTCTCGGTGGGAGCACGAGTCTCATCATGCAGTTGCTGATCTCGTTAGTCTACGAGCGCGCAAAGGAGACGGACAAAGAGGTCGTCTTCGTCATCGACGAGGCACGCTACATCATGCAGGATGCGGCGAGTCTCGAGTACCTCGAGATTGTCTTCCGACATCATCGTCACCACAACCTCTCGATCCGACTCGTTACCCAGACTGTCGACGAGTTCTTCCAGCATCCAGAGTCCGAGGCGATCATCGACCAATGTGCGATCAAGCAGTTCCACCATCTCGATGGAATGGACCGCGAATGGGCCAACGAGTTTGGCCTCAATTCGGCACAGATGCGCTTCGTCCAGGAAGCTGTTCCCGGCAATGACCGGACGGGCTATTCGGAGGCGCTCGTCGGCGTCGACGGTGAGTGGCGGGGAATCGAAGTTCGAGCGATGGAAGACGAGACGGCAGTGATCGACTTCGATCCAAAATCCCAGTCACAGGCTGAGTTGCCAGGCCGTTCAGCAGACACACCTACAGGGCGATCTATGAATACTGATCCAGCAACCTCACACCAAATATCAACTCCACCACAGACTGATGGCGGTGAGCACGGAGGTGAGTCGGATTATGAGTAACGACGAGTATCTAAAAGTAACGCCAACGTCGGGATCACTCCGCCGGTCGGATATTCCAGCCACCCTTGAGAGCCTTCATAAGCTGTCGAACCCAGCGGCAGAGAGTTTCTGGAGCCGGCTGAGTCCCAGAGTGGACACAGCTCCACCGACGTTCGAATTCCTCGCTGCCTCTGCAGGTCCTGATGAACCAGTAGAGTTCTACTATGGGGTCAACCAGGAAGAACACCTCAACACACTTGAAAAGCGCCTCCAATCGATTTACCCGACCACGTTCACCGTGGCGCGAACAGAACTCGATCTTGAGCCGATGCTCGGATTGCAGACGGAAGTCTCGAACGAAGATACCTCCGAACAAGCGGAGCAGGAGATTTCGGACGGCGAACGTTCGGCTGATCTGGCCGAGTCCAACTTGGAAGAGATCGATGAGAATGATGGAGGCGATGAACGGATAGAGCACACACCGTTTGGTGTCGAATGGCTCGGTAAAGCCGGACGCAAAACTGACTGGATGACGACGATCACGCCGTTTGTGATCGACGAGCCCGATGAAGAGTACGAGTCAGAGCGCCCACCACTGTCTGCCGTTGTCGAAGTACTCCATGAGATGACGGTGCCGACCGTCTATCAAATTCTCTGGCAACGCAAACCCGACTGGCGAGACGACGCTGAAATCCGCCAGTCGAATCTCAAAGAGGGGCGCGATACGTGGTCAGAAGAGTTCATTGGCTCATGGTTTGAGCCTGTAGACGCTGATCCTGCCGATCGGGAACTGTCTCGGGAGACAGAAGACCGGATTCAGCGGATCGACAGCAAACACCCGCGGCGAACGTTTACGGTCAATGCACGGGCGGTTGCGATGGCCCGACCAGATGAGACCGATATTCGGGCGGAACTCGACCAGTTGAAGGCTTCGTTGGATCCGCTTGATGGCCCGTTCTACGAACTCTCCGGTCGGCGCGTTCGAGAGAAAGGATCCCTCGATCGGCAGAAAGCCAAACGAGCGCAGCGCCATCTCAAACGAGTTCTCACTGCCGAAATCGTCACTGGGGGCCGGAAAAAGCGGTTAGATCTTGTGTTCAATGCAGATGAACTCGCGAATTTGGTCGTTGTTCCAAGCGGTGACGATTTGACGGTCGAGGGCTCTCGTGGAGCGCGTTCAGAACAGCGCAGTCGCAATCCACTGCCACGACCGAATCCCGATTTGATGGCACAGTTCCGTGAGGGGATGGCGATCGGGTATGCACTTGATGAAAATAGTACCATCCAACCAGACCCGATACGGATTCCGCCAAATATCTTAACCAGACACTACGGCAGGTTTGCATCAACTGGGGCCGGAAAGTCGAAAGCCATCATCAATGATGCGCTGTCTCTCAGAGAGACGACAGGTGGACCGGTTATTATCGTGGATCCGAAAGGCGACGGGATGTGTGCGAACTATCTTCGCTGTCACTACGAACGGTTCAGCGGATTGGACAATACCTATCAGTTCTGCGTTCCCGAAACCCTCCCCGCTTTCTCTTTCTTCGATATCCGTTCGACACTTGAAGCGGGGTGGAGGCGAGAGGATGCAATCCAAGACAAGGTCGATCACTTCCACGACATCATGCGGATGGTCATGGGCCGCAAACAGTACGAACAGGCGTTCGTCGCCAACGAAATCCTCAGCTATCTCATCAAGGCGCTCTTCGACGAGGAATACGGTAGTGACGCTTTCGGCCTCGATGATCTCTTTGCGGCTGCACTTCAGATGCAACGCGAGCGGACAGTCCCTCCTGTCGCTGCCGAGAACCAAAATGTCGAGGAGTCGCTTACGCGCCACTTCGAGAAAGATGACCGTCAATTCCAGGTGTCGATGGACGCCGTCGGGAATCGTCTGGATAAACTCAGAGAAGATGCGCACCTGCGACGTATCTTCAGTCACGTTCCGGAACAGGGTGATGACGGCGAATACGTCGACAACCGATTTGACTTCCGCGAGTTCCTCGACGAAGATGCCACGATCTTGTTCGACTTGGGTGATCTCCGTCCGGAGGCTCAGCGAGCAATTACACTCCTCCTGTTGAGTAACCTCTGGGATGCGGTGCGGGTGCGTCGGCGTGATGGAAAGACAGACTACGAGAATCTCACCAACCTCATCATCGAGGAGGCAGCCCCCGTCGCCTCAACGAAACTCGTTTCGGAGCAACTGCTTCCCCAAGGTCGGTCGTTCGGTCTGAGCATGGGACTGGTGATGCAGTTCCCCGGCCAGGTCAGGAATCGAAGCGAGCGTGCCTACTACGAGGTCCTCAACAACGTCAAAACGAAGCTCATCGGGAACATCTCCATCGAGCGTGACCTCGCCGAGTCGCTGGCCCACGAAGACTTGAGTCCGACTGATCTCCGAAATCGAATCAACACGCTCCCCAGTGGAGAGTGGATCGCGCAACTCCCGAGCCCGTCATTCGGGGAGACGGGTCCAGCCCCATTCTCGGTGAAGCCACTTCCGATAGCAGCCGGCCATCCAGAGAGCGACGAGCCGCTCTCTGTCGAACAAGAGGGCCACTTCGAGACCGTGGCCCTTCCCCGGCTGTCGGAGCGTACACAGACCCAGTACGGACTTGCTGAGACCTCTAGCGAATCAGAGGCCGGAGACACCGAGGGATGGGGAAGTAGACCGAAGGAAGAACGGTCGACATCCACAGAATCGGCTAACCCTGTGGACACGACGCAGTCGTCGTTCATCGGACAGGCAACCAGTGGTTCAGTAGCCGACGACGAGGGAGAGAACAAAGCGGACTCCACCAACTTACTGTTTGGAAATCCCGAGTCAACTGCGTCAGAAGAGCCAACCGGTGAAGAGGAGGAGACAGCTGTCGACAAGAACGGATCATCGCCATTACAGTCGCCAGTACAGGCTGGTGGTGTAACCGTCCCAGATGACGAGCTTCGACGACGCGGACTCACTCATGACGACGTCCGATTCCTGACTCGCATCCTCGACGTGATGAATGGTGATGCCCCGGACCACACGCTCTTGGATTCGATGAGTGCGTTCAAGAACGACTTTGACGACCTGGACGTGCAACGGCTCGTCGATCAGGACCTGCTGGAGGAAGGACGAGCATGCGGTCGGAAGTACTATACCGTTCTCCCAGCAGGGCGCGAACTGCTCGGCCAGAAGCTCAAGGTCGGCCCTGGTCAGGGAGATATCGGTGAGAAGACGCCGCACAAGGTCGGTGTGAAGCTGCTCGAATTGTGGTTAGAAGCCCGCGACGATGTCGAGAAGGTCGAATCTTACTACGAGTACGATGAGGAGACGGTGTTCGACGTTGCCGGTCTCGATGCTGACGGAGAACTCGTGTGGGTCGGTGAAGCCGAACTCGCGAGTAATAATAAACACGCCCCAGTCGACGACTACGACAAACAGAGTCGGGTAGACGCAAACGTTGTCTGGGCGTTCAACAGACGCGAGACCGCCGTCGAGGTATTAGACCATCTCGCAGAGGCCGACCGAATCGAAAGCAGTGTGAGCGGCCGTGCAGCCCGATCGTTCTCCGACATTCGAGAGGCCGTTGAATCGTTCGACGCAGCTGGGCTGACGACGATTCGGAGCTTCAACAAGCTCGATCAGGAGTTCAACACATGACGTGGCGCCAGGCGACTCGCGAGGAGATCTACAGGTACTACACCGAGGAGTTCCCCTCGTACCGTGACGAACTCCCGTCGTTCATTACAGCGAAGGGGCCGAAACAGTACGCGCTTGCGTTTCGGGAACCCCACCCGGTCCGGAAAGATGGAGTCCCAGACAAGGACTTCATCCGACGAGATACGTGGCAGACGAACATCTCAGGTGAGCGGACCACGGCTGCGTTCCACGACTTCGACGACGTCCTCGAGTTCATCCGCCACCCTGCACGAAACGATCCACTCGGTCGGAGTGACTTCGCGCTCGCAGATCCCGACTTGCTCGACAAACCGGGCCCATGTCCTGATGCGGTCTACTACGCCCTCGATCACTGGGAACGGCCATGGGTGCTCCTCGTCGATATCGACTCGAAAACGATAGCACGAGAGCGAGCAACGCAAGCAGTATCGGACGAGAATGTTTCAGAGGATAGCGAGGCACTGCTCGATGCCGCGGGAATTCTCGAAGCAGACCCAGCAGGCTACCCGTATTCTTTCGAGGATATCGAACGGGCCATCGAGTACGGCTTCGAGGTGCGAGAGATCTTCGAGGACGACTTTAACGCCGAGGAGACACTGGTGGTGTACAGCGGCCAGGGCGTTCACGTCTATCTCCTCGATACTGATCCTTCTCATCGGTACGATGCCAAGAGTCGAGAAGTGCTGAACGATCTTTTGCAAGACACCTACGAGATACCCATCGACCCAGTGGTAACCGCCGACCGCCGTCGGGTTGCCCGGCTCCCCTACTCGTTGCACGCTGATGTCTGCAGTATCGTCACGCCGGTCGAGAGCCCGAACTTCGACGTTCGGTCTGCGACACCGGAGGTGCTCCAAGAATGAGCCGGTCGACGCCTGTCAAGGACGAGCGTGCCGCCTATCGCGTTGCGACGCTCCCGCTCGAATACGGCACAACCCGCATCAACCAGCTGTTCACGCGGGGCTACAATCGATACATCGTCGACGGGGAAAACCAACCAGTCGATCTGTTAAACGACCTCGAGCGGTTCGGGACAGCGGCGTTCAAGGAAGACGTCAGGGCCAATGCCGCAGAAGAGCCCTTTGTCGATGAACCGGGAACACTCGCCGTGCTCGCGACGTTGAGTGCGATCTGCGTCAAGACACACCCGAAGTTCGAGCACGCGCCGCCGCGAAAGGTGCAGGTCCTCTACGATATTCGCGAACTGTACGTCAACAACCTCGCCTCCCTCCTTCGAGAGTTCGGTGATGGGAGTCTTCAACAGAATATCGCAGAGGTGCTGTACGCGAAAGCCCCCGGAGAGGATGGTCCACACCCCGGCCGTGTTTGTACAGGAATCAAAGAAATGCCCGAGTTCGGTGAGGGGTTGTACCTCGAAATCCCGATGGCTGCGGCGTCGAGGAACTGCCTCGTTCACGCCGACACCGAGACAGGAGAGGCCGGGGAACTGCTCACTCGAGTCAAGAACAACTGTCTCTACGTGCCAGCCGGTGATTTCGATACGAAGTATCGCGAGTACGCCAGACGCGCGTTCAAGAAGCTCCTTCGAGTCCAAGAGGAGAACCTCTCCGAAGACCAGCTCACGTGGCTAACGACAAATGAATCGGCCATCACAGAGCGCATCGACCGCTTCATCGAGACAGGACACCACGAACGAATCTGGCGAGACTGGGACCCCGGTGAGCGAACTATCCGTGTGCTACGGGACGCGATTCGAGACGCTCCAGACGAAGTCACCACACTGGGAGAGTTCCACTCGGCGAAGGAGCTGTTTGAAGCAGTGGAAGCGTACGATCCGGAAGCGAACTGGAAGCGGGACGTATGTAATCGCATCTCGAGTCCTCGAAGTCTTGGGAATCTCCTTGCATCCCAACGCGACCACCGGAGCCTCACTATCCAACGGCACGGAAATACGAACCACTATCGGGTTCAGGAGTCTTCGCGTGGCGTCCAACCCCTCACTGTCGAGTCAATCGAAGACCTGTTTGAACTCCCCTGTATGGCGAACATGGCTGAACGCCTCCATGAGAAGAAACCAGTTCGGAAGGACCTGTATAATTTCGCCAGGATGGTGATGTGGTTGCCACAGTACCAGGATAGTGACCTCGAGACGATTGTTACGGACCTCAAGGACGTCTTCTCGCGGTGGCCGTGGTACGATGAACAGGTCACTGATTACCAAATTCGCTACGAGTTCTCGAATACGATCGATGGCGACACCCCGCTTCCGATGAACTGCGACAATGACGATCTGCAGCGGTACTGCATCGGACAGGATGAGTGTCCATACTCGATTTGGGGAAGTCTTCCCTTCCCGGATAAGATGTACGATCGGCTGGATGAGGCCGGGTCGGTAGGAGAAGAGTTCTAGCTCTGTTGGAATTCTCAATCGCTGATGATTCGTTGAGGCTATGCTGAATTGAATGCGCGTATCTCAGATAGGCAAATAGATCTTAAGACAATGTGATTATTCTCGTAATCCGGCACATCTAACCATACTGGCATGGAACCAGTTAGCAAATGGAAATTTCGGTCGACGAAATCGTAACTGCGACGGCTGCAATCCTCATTGCCTCCCTACTCCAGCCACTTCTCCCAGAGACTATCACTGATATCGAACCCCTCACCTTCCTAAACAATCCGTATCTCCGGGTTGTGCTGATAGCCATAATTGCGTTTGCTCTGCTCTGGTGGCTTCTGTCCTGGGCCCGGAACACGTTCGGTAACAGTAGTAGTGATGGCCGGTCCGCTGCATTCGTCGCCACAGCTCGAGGGAAGCCGCGGCGTGACGTCTCCGAGTGGGAGGTCGATAAGTTCGGCGTGAAATGGCGAGTGCTGCACGGCCGCCAGCGCAGTCTTGGTGACGCCTACGCGTATGCTGACTCACCTGTCTGCCCGGAGTGCGGTACTGAGCTGATGACAGACACGAAATCGCGGCGGTTCCGGGATGACAAACCGATCTGGAAGTGTCCCGGCTGCGGGTTCACACAAGAACGGCCATCACGTTTCCTGTATGAGGAGTCAGATGCGGTAGAGCGCGAGGTCGAACGCGAAGTTCGTAGTTCGTGATCCTGTAATACGACCGGTCTACTAATTGATCCGGTATTTTATGACAGATCATGGTACAACTACATGGTAATGAGGCGACGACAATCAGTTTACCATCTCTTCTCCGACCAGTCGATCCACGAGTACCGGCGGGAGCAAGAGACAGAGCTGAAGGACGAAATCAAGGAACTGTCCAACAACGAGCTGCAGGACAGTACCGACCTCTTGACCCTGATATTCACGTCGAGATACACACCGTCCCCGATCCAGCTCAACGACTACGACCTAGAACAGGCCGGCGAGGTCGAGAAAAAGATCCCGCGTAGCCAAGGCCTGCCCGGCCTCAATCAGCGCGGCCGGTCCACTAAGACGTACCAGCGGATCCGTGTGAAGCTGCCATTCCACGGCGACCGCGACCTCCTGCATATCAATCCCAGCTCCTCGAAGCTGAACAAACCGCGTTACAACGAATTGAACCGGAACGAGGTAGTCTACTACGTCGACTACACGATTGGGAACAAGGATGCGGAACAGATCCAGGACGAGATTCAATCCGAGGTTGACGAATGGGTGGACAAGGTGGCGTGGTTCGTGGAACAGCTAGAAGATGATATCGCGGAGATTGAAGAGCAGCTGCGGCGGACCGCCCGCCGCTCAATTGAGGAACGGCGGGAGATCGTTGATACAAACCATGCGGTGATGGCCGAACTGGGTGTCGACACCGGTGACACCACGGAACCTGGATATGTAGTGCCGGAGAAGAAGCGAGAGATTGAGCTGCCGTCACCGGCCGCAGACAGTGATGACGAGGTGCTACAGGAGCGGACCTTTATTGAGGTCTTGGATCTGCTTGATGACTTGGGACGGGATCTGGAACGGTCCGCTACGCCGGTCCGGGGTCTGGATGAGGAGTCGCTGCGCGATATTTTCCTGATGGGGATTAATTCGCATTACTCCGGGTTCGCGACCGGAGAAACGTTCAATCGTGGTGGGAAGACGGATATCCTGCTCCGGTACGATAACGAGAACCTGTTCATCGCAGAGTGCAAATTCTGGGATGGACCATCTGTATATGCCGACGCGGTTGACCAGCTCCTAAACAACCTGACCGTCCGGGATTCACACGCTGCACTCTTGATCTTCTCACGGCGTCAGGACTTCGGGACGGTTGAGGACCGGATATGGGAGGCGACGATGGATCACGACCGGTACATCTCTGAGGTGTCGGAGATTGCAGATTACAGCGTATATCGACTGGAGTCGGAGAGTGGGCATCCGGTCAGAGTCGCAGTGAAAGCATTTGATGTCCGGGAATAGGCATAGTACGACTGGTCCAGTTCTTCTACTCCCTCGATGCGAATAGTGATCTACGGTAGTCTAAGAGAAGATAGCAGAAGCTTCTTTTTCATCGCAGGATACCTATTGATAAATGAGGTCTTCTCGCCGCCGTTTTCTCGCGACATCTGCGGCTGCCCTCACCTTCCCAGTTGTGGGTGGGGCGCGGGTAACTACAGCGGAACAATCCGATCAGACCACACCATATAGCCTGGAATCGGAGCCCGTTGACCCGGTGATGGCAGAGATCTACGGCGAGCTCGAGCTCCCACAGGATGACCCGTTCTGGACATGGGACATTCCCTACTTCTCGGACGATGCCATCATCGAGTACGAGGTCCGGCCGAAAGACGGCAGCCATCTTCCGGACGTGCTGGTCGTGGACGACGATGGACTGAAAAAATACCGGACACAGGTCGCGTCGATTCCCCTATACGATACCCGATCGCGGGACCTCGGCTGGTTCGGATCGGTCCCCTGGCCAGTCGTCTATTTCGACAACATCCCGCGAAAGCTAGACCAGGTGCAGTCATGGAATGTGGAAGGAGGGATGGTCGACATTGAGACGTTGGACTGTCTGACCAATGCCCGGCCTCGGCGTGATGCGAACGTCATCGCTGGCGGCGACTATCATCTGGTCTTTGACTGGACCGACGAGGTCCTGTCTAGTCCGGGAAGCGAAGATGTGACCGTCGAGGTGTCCGCCCGCGTCCGCCGAAACAAGCCGGAAGAAGCGGCAGAAGTAGCTCCAGCGCAGGTCTCCACCCTCTACACGACAGTCGGAGCTGCAGAGTCGCCGGTCGTCGAAGAGATGGTACCCGTCGCTGAAGCAATCTGCAGTCGGGTCCCGGACAAGATGAAAACATTGTCCGTCGCAGATGTGCAGACGGAGGCGCCACGCGCCGTGGAGGTAGTGGCCGTCACACGAATCGTGTTCGCGGTCCTCGACGACAAACTCGGGTATACGCCGACATTCGTCCGGAAGCTGCTAGATGGTGCATCTACATGGGCACGATGGGGACGGTCGGCGCTCCCGATCGTCAACAGCATTGACCACGTGATTGATGATGCATGCCGCGTTGTGGGAGCAGAGCCAGGCGCGGTGACGGATGCCGTGGAAGATTTCCTGCTGAGCCTGGGTATTCTTGTGGCTGACCTGTTAATGGCGAAGTTCGGCTTGGTAAGCCGTGTTGCGTCTTTCGCCGTGAAACGGGCGCACACGTATTTGCTCGGGATTATCGGTGAAGTGCTGGGACTCAAAGCGTATCTAGTGTTGCTCCGAGAGCTGTACAACCTTCTCGAAATGGGTATTCAGCAGATGCTCCGGAAAATCAAGTCAGTTACTCGTGATATCGAGAAACACGGGTTCCTCACGGATGGCGAAGTAGCTACCGTGCAGGAGTTTGAGCAGGAAGAAGATCTTCAATCGCTTGATTCTGGGTGGGATCTACGAGTGGGACCGTTGAACCCCAGTCCGGAATGCCAGTCGTAAACCGAGTTACCTGATGGAAGTACGAGAATCCCGCTACCGGTACAGGTTTTCCCGGTGCTGCGCCTCGTAGACAACGATCTCGTCGGAATCCTCATCAACGTCGACGAAGACACGGTAGGAGCCCCAAGAGAACTTCCCGGTGGACTGGCCGCTCCACGGTGAGTAGTTCCAGTCGTACGGCGACCGCCACTCGCAGGTGGCCACCTTCTCGAGCTTCTGCGTAAGGTAACGCTCCGCGTCGCTACCGAGGTTCTTGAAGACCGTTTCGGCGTCGCGAGCAAAGGAGATGTTGTAGGCCATGGGTGGGTCATGGCACAGCCACAGTAGCAGCTGTGCCATACGTGGTTCACCCTGTGTACGGACCGGTCCACATCGGCCCGCGATGGTTGTAGCCTACTCTGTACCAGTACCTACAGCGAGGGGGCATTTTAATTTACTGCGAGAAAGCATCACATACTCTCGTATACTATCCGTTGTCCGTAAAAGCTACCATAATTATTATATTTCATGGGAGGTGCAGTTCGAAGAGATAAGAATCCACGTCATGCACTATTCAGGGCCTGTATTGCCTGTTTTCGTCCGAGTTAGGGTAAAACTCCACAAGTCGCAACGAACTACCGTCAACTGCTGTGATTCACTGTTGTTGAGTTTCGCCCAGGAAATAACACCTATTCTCTCGAATTCGGGCCTCTCACCGCCTCGTCAAGCACAATTTTCCCAGACAACCGTGTCTTGACCTTCGTCGAGGCCACCACTACCGCCTGAGAACTGCCCGACGGCCCTCTTGTCTAATCTAAACCTGTTTCAATGCACTTTGTACTTCCAGAATCATCCAAAGGAAGGCCAGGGTACAACGGTGCAAACGCCGCTGGCTCTCTCCGGCCGAGGGGCCGTCAGACGACAAGATCCCATGGCAAATATATCAGATGTCACTCATTGAATAATGATGCGATTCGCAGTGGAGTTTGTCGCCCCCGAGAGGGGCGAGGGGCTATCACGCCTACTCAACAACCATGTCTTCAGAACATGAACAACAGCGATCACGACCACCTAGTGAGCAAACGAAACAACCGAGCGAAGAACCGTGGGCAGATCTCGAGCTGACGCTTCCACACACCAGAAGTCCGACTGCCATCGTCTCATTTGTCGAGTGTGCACTCGTCGAACTCACCCACGAAGACGTCGGAGCCGAGTTCGTCTCGACGAGCATTGCAGGAATGAATCGGACACAGTTCATCGCCGTCGACGACGTCGGTGAGGAGTTCAAGAAGCGGTGTTTCGATGCGCGTCTCGGCTGGCACGAAACAACAGTCAGCCGCAAAGCAGTTCGCGACGAGCTGGTCAATCGCCTCTCACAGCGGTCGTCACAGGGCGGTGAGGTAGGTCAGAATGACGTCGTGGCCGCTCAAGACAGGTTCCAAGTAAAACCAGTTCGGGAACTTCGAGTTCAAAAGTAGATCCTTAACCAACACGAACCCAATTACCACGCCTGTTGTTGGTTAAGTCTAGTTGATGATGGAGGCATTCCAGTCTGCACTACGGTGGGAACGATTCCTCGAAGCAAGGCCTACATCGACAGCCACGCAAGAACGAGTATGTCCAACAGCGAGTCCCCAGATGATGTTTCCTCGTTCGAGGACGCGTTTCGCGGTGACGATGGCGAAACAAGCGACGGCTGGACACTCGACGACGTCTATAGTGATCTTTCCGATTGGGCGACTACCCGCGAGGAAGAGCACGCTACGAACGTGCCCGCCAACAACACGCCAGTACCGACCGCCAAGAAAGATACGTACGGCGAGTGACGCTGCAAGGAAGAAACGACTATTGGCTAGCGCGCGAGAGTCTCGAATGTGACTGACGACGTCGCGTATCCTTCGGTCGAGCTCGTTCTCGATCTCCACGAGCAGATCGTTGAAGAAGGTGACGCCACAGAACCCGGAATTCGATCGGAGGACGCAATCGAATCTGCAGTGCAGTACGTCTCTGAAGGATACTTTGGGGAGGTTCCACAGACACTGCATGAAAAAGCGGTGCATCTGATGCGTCTTCTCGTTGCAGATCATCCCTTCGTCGACGGGAACAAGCGGACTGCACTCCGAACAGTGGTTGTCATCTACATGCTGAACGGACACACGTTCGACTACGGCGACGAAATTCGGGCCTTACTGCACCGCTTTGCGACCGATGAAGCCGCTGTCGACACTGAAACCGCAGTGATTTACTTCCGAGCGTGTGCTCGTCGCAACTGATAAAGGGACACAATGAGTACGTTCAATACAGAGATGGCGTCCAGCACCGATTCCTCGGCAACGGTCGACGAAGAAGTCCGCCGACTGTACGAGCGGTATCAGGCGGCCGAGAGCGACGCCGAACGTCACGAGATCGCCCTCGAGATGGGGAAGCTTGACGGACGCCGCCACGCAGAGATCTACGCAGCGCTTGAAGACGAGTGACTCAACAGGATTCTTAGCGCCTCGTTAGCTATCGACTAGCGTGTCATAAAATCGTTCACAGCGGCCAGGAAGGATGCGAACGTAGCGATGGACTGATAGAGCTTGTCGACTCATCACATATAAATGGAAGACATCCCACAACCAGCAAGCGAGCCGTACTCTGTCGGCGAACGGGTGCAGATCTACATCGGAGCTGACGATCCTGATTCCCGGTATCACGGTGTGGTTTGTGAAGTTGTTGAAATTCTCACAGATGACCTCGGTAAAGAAACTGGACGGGGCATAGATACCTATTCGTACACTCTTCGAGACGTAGAGACGGATGAACAGATACCCGTTTCATTCCGGCAGCGGGATTTAGTGCCGGCTAAGTGTACTCAATAGAGGCCCTGTACTGTTCGTTTTCGAATCCTGTGAGAAGCACTCTATGACACTCTGGAAATATGAATTGATTCTATGACATGCTCATCGACGGCTGTTTTACTATCCAGTGACGACGCCCTATGACCAAACAACCATCACGACGTGTTCTGGCTTGGTTTGTGACGTCATCGACGGTCAGGCCATGAATCGTGTAGGACGAACAGGACACTCGCGATAGCCTGTTTTTCTGCGCCAGAAGGCGTGGAGCGCGCGTTAGCGTGCTCGATGGAATTCTCATGTCTAAACCCGAACTCAACGACGACACGAGTGCCGACTACGAACAGTTCGAGGCCGAACTCCTCGCCCAAGATCAAGACGCCGCCCGCGTTGGGACGGCGGACATGGACGATTCGGAGGCCCGTAACTTGGTCAATGAGCTCCTCGACGCGGGCATCGTCATCCCAATCGCTGAAAAGCGCGTGCTCGTCCACGAACCCAGTAGTGAAGCGTTCGAATCGATTACCCAACTCGCCGTCTTCCACAAAGGCTGGACAGTCGCTTACAACGCCGGCGAGGAGACGGCCTGATGCAGCAGACACTCTCGGGGTGTGCCTTCTGTGAGACGCTCCCCGATGCTGGCGCTGGCAAAGCACACACGTGGGGGAAAGAAGAGCGGGTCACCCACCAGATCTGTGTCGACTGTGCAATTCAGGCGCAACCCGATCCCGATGAGCGCGATCACCACGCCTGCGACGGGTGTGGGCTCGTCGTTGACACGCTCGCAGCGCTCACCCGGTTCCGCGTAGAACTCGGACATCTCGAGGGGCCGCTGCAGCTTTGTGTTCACTGTAGCCCCGGTGGGCCCGCCACATACTGGACGCGCGACCTCAAGGAGCACCTCGTCGCGGCGCCAGTGGAGTAGCCCCTGATCGCAGGGTTTCAGTGATAACGTAGTCAAGAAGCGCTATGCCACACGCATCAAGCTGAGCTACCGGTGACGTCATCCGCGAGTTCCTCTCGGCCACATTTCTCCTCGAAGAGTACTTTCGAATGAAGGACCTCCTTTCCAGTCAACCCTTGTTTTCCCTCTCGCTCACCCACCTGGAACTCGTTTTTCGCGCCTGAAGGGTGAGGCGCGACCATGTGTGCCTCGAGATCACTAATGAGTACAGATCAGTCACTCCAGAGCGGATCGTATCGAGACGACCAATCCCAGACGGACACGAGCGACCGGGATCGCAGTTATCCAGGTGACGTTGCCCGCCTCAACGGACATGAACTCATAGCTATTGACGAGTGGCTTCCCGGAACTGAGCCATCACCGTATGAGATCGACCTTACAGGAGGCTATGAATACCGCACACGCTACTGGCGCTGCAGAAAATGTGGGCAAGAACGCAATCGTCGAGACGAATTCACCAACCCTTGTGAGAACACCCAGCCACCGACTGCACTCGAGGTAGGCGGCTACTCTGTCGATGAGCCACGAACCCGTCGCGCGCTAAGCGAGGATATGGACGTTCGTTTCGCCAGCGTGGGGCCAACCTACGAGGTCGTCAGCGGGAGTGGGAACACCTACATGATTGACGTCGAAGCGGAGACGTGTACTTGTCCGGATTGTGAACAACGCCAGCCCTCCGGTGGTTGTAAGCATCTCAGACGCGTCGATCTCGAGATTCGAACTGGGATCACTCCCGCCCCGGATGGGACATTCAACCGGTGACTGTGGGTTGAGCCGCTCGTCCGCTCGAGATAGTTTGTCGCCCCCGAGAGGGGTGCGGGGGTTCGACTGAAGCCACCGCAGAAACCCATGCGAACAAACAACGTAGCACCAGCGTCGCCAGACGCTGAGACGACATGGCTCCTGAAGCGAGGTGTTGCCAGATGACCAGATATAACGAGTGTCGGTTACCGACCTGTACGAGACTCACCCGCGATCGGGCAGGATACGCTGGCCGATTCTGTTCGGACAGCTGTGAAGTCCGCTATGAGCATCTGCAGGCAGACGCTCGAGACACAGCTCAGGAGGATGCGTACTGATGCTCGAGCAGATTGATCATCGAGGCAAGCGCTTCACGATCGAGGACGACGATATTGTCGGCGAACAGAGAATCGAACGCCGACGGCGGGCAGTTGCCCTCGAACGACAGGCCCAGCGAGAACTCCGCGAACTCGAGCGGGCGAAAGCAGTCGCTGGTCCAGCCGGGATAAATCCCGATGTCGAGGTGCTCGACCGATGATGCCAGAGGTGCTCTGAAACCTGCACTGTCGCCTCCCGTTCTCTGGATCCCCGTCCGTCCTCGTCCTCTAACCGAGGTGGACTCGGGTGTGAGACTGTCCCGTTGCTCCCTCATCCTTACACTAGCACGACGCGTACGCTGACTATGGACTGACCCGCTACGACTCTTCCCTCACGCTTGAGAGTGCGTCTGCGCAATCGATGACTGCCTCCAGACCCGTAGACTGGGCCGCTACGACAGCTATGGAATTCAATGCTAATCGGCTTAGTTGATCGGAAACCGGAGGAGCGCTCCAAGACCCCCGAATGCAGTATCGAACTGGGCACCTCGGTCTGTGTCAGTCGACACAACGAGACACTCACCGCCTTGGTCGGTCGTCGCTGCCTCCAATTCACGAATCTCTGCTGATGGCCGTGCGTCAGAAACGATGAGGACGTCGACCGCTCCGTAGTCGAGGGCGGTTCGCGTTTCCTCAGCACCGTAAGCGACATCTTCACCCTGCCCCAGCGCCGTGAAGAACCGATCGAGAGCCTCCCGTTCCCGTCGGCGCTCAGCATTAGACAGCACGTCCTCGGCGCGCTCAACGAGCTGTGAGAGCCCCTGCTTGGTCGCGTACTCAATCGGGTAGACGCTCAGTATGTAGTTCCGCAACTCGTGGTGGAGATAATCACCCTGCTGAAACTCATCGACGGTAATCGTCGTACCGCCGAGGAGGATGCCATCGACAGTAGGCTCGTCGAGGAATGTCTGTTCGGCAGCGTCGGCAACCTGCTCAAAGAACTCGTGTTTCTGGCGATTCCGCTCACGTTCGAAACGCTGCGCACTCTGACCGCCTGCACGGGATTTCCCCATCACCTGGCTCTCGAACGTCCGGATGGAAACGATGCGTTCGCCGGCGAGGCGGCCGAGAGCGGCACGGCCCCGTTCGAGGACAACCAGACCGTACACCTCTGACGGGGTGAGCGCCTGCTCGACGGGGGCGGTCTCGAATTCAGCCGCACAGCGGTACAGTGAGACGTCGACGGGAACGTCGAGATCGTCGAAGACGGCGTCGTGCAGCTCACCGTCGACGACACCAGCGTAGATGACGAGGCCGCTTGGTGGCGTTTCTTCGCACGCTTGCAGAAGGCGTCGGATGCGTCCAAGAGCATCCTGGACGTGGGTTCGTGTCTGATCGGATTTGATGTTCGCAGCCTGTGCATATTCGCGGTCGATGCGCTCACGGACTGCATGGAGTGATTTGTCTGGCGGAACGGCTACGGTGATGAGTTCGGTGCCCTCGCCACGGTAGTTTCTGAGCTGGTCGATTCGATCGCGGAGTTCGTACTCGGTGGTTTGCATTTGTATCGGTGAAAGCGGCGTCGCTGCTCGATGAGAAGGCGATACACCCGTCGGCGCCGCGACCACCTATGAAAGAACAGAGCAAGCGCTCATCGTCCGCACGTTCACCTGTTGCACCGGCGGTGTATGGTGCATAGATGGCTTTCGCGTCGGTGCAGAATAATGCTTACGTCGAGACTGCGGGCGGTGGCCGAGAACGGATAGAAAGCCCTCGGCCGCTCGACATCCCGCGACCCACGCTGCGCTCCTCGTACCTGCGGTGCTTGCGGAGTCGGGGGACGACCGAGACAGCCTCGCCCTTTCTGAGTCCACCAGGATGTCGGCTGTGTCACTGAGCGTCGAACCCGGTTGAACAGGTTCTTTGTTACGGCACGCCCCGCTCGCCGCTTCCGCCCTCCGCATCGCTCGCGACCGACCATTCCGGGCATGCGGCGAGCAAGCTCGCCGTTCCGGGCTGAAATGAATCTGGTCTCGACGCCAGCATTAAGCGCGTTTTCGGTTGCGCCCCTCGCAGGCTTTCGCGTTCCAGCACTTTGGGCCGCTCCACGCGGCGAGTCATGCCACGACTCGCCGTGCTCACGACCGTCGCGCTGGACACGGACCCGCAGTCCGGGCCGGACGCGAGAAACGGCTTAAAGCTGGCCGCTCGTTCCGGGCGGGTCGGCGCGCGGTTCTGGTTGGATAACCTCCCCGAGGCGCTCTCGCTCGCGCCCCAAGGGGCGCTCACGAAGGCGCGAGCGAGAGCGCACAGATGGTTCTGTCGGTCGTCGTCGTCGGAAAACCGCGATGTAGCAGCATCGCGGTGTCGGGCGCTGAGCGCCTTCGGAACTAGGTTGAGTTCCAATGTCAAGTAAGAACGTTACCAGTGAAGTAGTTTCGGTCGATGAACAAGCATTCGAAAAAGCAGACGAAGCGGTGGTCGACGAGGACGGCTTCGAAGTCGTCGATGAGACACCGGAGTTCCAGGCAACGGTACAGATGGAGGTGCAGGCGAAGGTAGATGCCAACCACCCGAACGGGATGGTCGACACCAGTGACGAGCGGATCTACGGTGCGACTCTTGAACAGGAAGAACGCATTCGGGCGCGAGAGGCGGAGCTGGAGCGCATCAGTGCCAGGGCGGAGATGGGGACCCAAGAAGGTCGGGAGAAACGGACTCGAGATATCGCGGCGAAGCGGAGTGCTGAGCGACGTGTTGAGTTCCAGAAACGGGCAGCGAGCGTGGACCCGTGGGCGGATCCGGACCGAGACGATCCTCGTGCAGAACTGACGCAGGAGCAGTTGGCTGTGGTGAACAAGCAGTCAATGCGGCTGGCCGAGAAGCTGGATGGCTGGTCGCGAGCAGCGATTGGTCGGCGAATGGGTGAAGCCGTCGTCGATGGGAAAGACCTGATGAGTGCAGTCGTCGGGGTGTTCGAGGAGTTGCAGACGGCGCCGGGACAGGTGGTTCCTATCGGGATGCTCGAGGGCGTCAATCGGAAAGAGGTGAGTATCAAAGGTACTGTGACGCAGCTGTGGGAGCCGTCGAGTTCAGCTATTTCCCAAGTGGGACTCATCGAAGACGAAAGCGGACGGACGAAGTTCACCAGCTGGGTTGCGAGCGACCAACCCTGGATTGAGGAGGGGGAACACGTTCGGATTCATGGAGCGGCGAAGAACTGGTACAACGGGCGCGTCTCGGTGGCTCTGACCGGCTGGAGTACCGTGCATTTCCCCGAGCGCGGTCGGTGGTGGGAGTAGCCGGTCGTCGCACCCTTCTTTTTTTGCTACTGCCGGACCAACCCAGGCCCCTCCTCCCCACCCTCCGCTCCGTGCTCGCTTTGCTGCGCGCGCAGCCACGACCTCGAGAACAAGTCCAACATTTGAGCAAGAAACTGGGGAAGGAGTACGCGATGCGAGCGAATGTGTCAGACCCACGACTGGTACGGGCGTATCTGCGATCATGTTGAAACGTTCGTGGATGTTCTCGGTTTCTTGGAGCCGAATTCTTAGTCAGTGTACTCCGCTATGGAGAACTGCTTCCCGCCCTGTTTCTCCAAATACTCCTGGACCGTGGTCTCACGGAGATGTTCTTCCACGTCATAGAGCTCGGAGATGTCTCCCCGGCTGAACGAGTACTCGTATTTCCCGATGTCGTCGCACGCATTTCTATGCCGAAGGTATTCTAGGGTCTTCCTCACCATATCAAGATCCATATCACGGTCATAGTAGTGGGGAACCCTACGGGGTGTCATCTTCACAGTCTCGTTGTGTTTGAACTGTTCCGGCAGGATAACTTGGGCAAGCGATACTGCCAAGCTCTCAGGTTTGATTTGTCCAGTCAGAAGGAACTCTTTGCTCGGGGTTGGAGGCAAGTTGATTCCGGTGGAAACAATGCTGTGGAAGGAGTCGTCTTGTGCTAATCCGTCTTCGAAAAGGAGTTTACCGCCTCTGCTCTGTGAGAGGATGCCGCATTTGTCCTTGATGTCATCGTAGATATCTGCACCGGGTCCTCCTGCCTTAGCTGACTCTACGGCGTCTTTGTCAAAAACGAGATGATGTTCGAAGTGGTTGAGATTACGGGTGGAAAGATGGACTTCTCCTGCTCTGCCTTTTTTCCGGATGAAGTCTTCGACGGCCTCTAGGTTCAACCGTTGGTAGTCTTCTGCTCGGCGACGGTGTTCTTCGGTGACTCGGTCATCTGGTTCTACGTTGACGAAGACGACGGTGTCGCCGCTGTAGAACGTGAATTCTGGCCGTGTGAACACGTCGTTCCGGTTATCGGGGACTGGGAGAAATGGACCGACGAGTTTGAAGCCCTGAGACGCGATCCCACGATTACTGGTATCGCTTTTTATAACTGAGTGGAAGAGGTTCAGAGCGTTTATTTTCTCTTTTTGTTCCAGCCATCCCATGGTTAGACAGTAATCTTCTCCGAGTGCTTCTTCACCCGATAATTAGTGCTGAGTTCTCTGTGGATAATGGAGTAAAAGTCGCTGAGGCTGGCAGCTGTCGTGGTTGCCTTGGCGTGGAGCAGGATGTTCGTCTCGTTGATCGTGATTTCGAAGGGTTCGTTCCGTTCTCCGTCGAAGACAAAGAAGTTGCCTTCTTCCCACTCTGAAAAGTCGTATCGGTGTTTTCTATCGAGGATGTTTTCCCGAAGCCCTTCGACCAATTGCTCGAACGACGGAGATTCCTGATCCGGGTCCGTTTTCTTGTTGGGTATGTGCTCAACCAGTTCGACTGTGGTGTAGCCTTCAATGGCGAATCCACCGTCGACCGCTACAGAATCTGGTGTATTATCGTCGGAGGGGGCGGGTACGTCTTTCGAGTCCTCTACATCGAAGTCGGAGAGCTCTTGTATGGCCTGTTCGTCCCTATAGGACAGCTTTCTTGGCGCGTATTCGACTTCGAAGTTCTCCTGATCCTTTTCGACGTATTGGTTGGTGAGTTCTATTGTGGTATCGTTCCCAAAGCCGGGTTCCGATTGCTGGACACGTGGAATCGAGCCGTATCCGTCCCGGTTTGCTGTTCCCTCAATTCTCGGGCTGTTCGTCTTGCTGAATTCCAGTCGGGTAGGTTGGACTCCGTAATCGTCTTCCAGATCTGTTAGATACCGTTGTTCCCCACCGTGGAGCTGGATGCTCATATCTCGGTCGTCGAAGACAGTATCATATTTCGCGGTGAAGCCGTCGATGTTGCCTTCGACTTTGTTGACGATATCGACGAGGTCTTCTGAGGAGAGGAATACTCTATCTAATGAGGGGAGGTAGCGAATCAGTTTCTCTACGGTTCGTTTGGTCCAGTGACGTCGTTCGACTGTGAAGACCCGGAGATAGTTATTCTTGAGGTAGAAGATGAAGTGGTCGTGACGGTCGTATTCCGGCGTGCTGATTCGGACGTAGGAAGTGTCCTCATTCAGTTTTTGTTCTTCGAACAGATGTTCCTCGAAGAAGGTATATTCGTAGTCTTTCAGGGATTTATCTCGGAGTTGGGTTTCCACGATCGCTGCCAAGTTTCCAAGTTCGTATTCGTTACCGCGTGCGATGAAGAACTTCAGCTCCGGAGTTTTCGTCGTTTTCTTCTTTTTTTCTTCAGATATCTCTTCGTCGGTTCGAGTTACAAAATCAACAAGTTCGCCGACGATCGTGTCGATATCTTCCCCGGTCAGGTTTTCCAAGTTTGGTTTCATAGTGATGGGGGTTTAACCTGTGGTTCTTGTTGTGTTTGGGGAGGGTGTGCGGACTGCCATTAGCGAGACTCTTTCCGCTGGGAACAAAAAGATGCATGATGACTTTATCGGAGAGGGTATGGAGGCGTTCAGGCTTTGATAGCGCCGACTTTGTCTGATTCTTTGGATTTTCTTACGGCTCTTTCGTTGGCGGCTGAGGACAGTTTCAGGTTGGCATCTCCGTTGGATGATTTAATGGTGTAGATTGAGAGGTCGATTTCTTTCTGGTTTCCTTTGGCGTCTTTGTAGCGGAGTTGTGTTGCGATTTCTATTTCGTCGATGTCGCCCTCTGATACAAAGATGTCATTGATGGCGTCAGCGATGTCGATGGGTTCGTCTTGGCTGTGTTCTATGTCAGTGACTTCCGCTGGGACGGAAAACTCTACTTCGTCTTCCTCGGGGGATATACTGCCGCCGGACCCAGAGCTCCACCATACGCCGTCTTCTGTTCTTCTGAGTGGGCGGCTGTGATTCGTGTAGCGTTGGTTATCGGTGTCGTAAGAGATCAGGAAGTGGAGTTGGAGATCAGTTGCTAGTGAGTTACCGCGGTTAACTATGGTGAGTTGAAGGGATTCGGTTTCGGAAATTTCGGGATTAGAGCTGTGGTCTTCGAGGGTTTGCTGTGTGACGCCGACAAGTGGTGTATATCCAGCATCCATGATCTGTTTTTGTTGGTTCATCAGGACTCGTTGCCGGTCTTGGGTGCGGAATTGTAGGAGGTAGGCGAAGAGCAGGCCTGCGGAGAGGATGATTGAGGCGAGGCCGTCGTTGGTGCTGGCCCATGATGTGACGCTGTTCACGAATTGCTCTCCGGCATAGATACAGAGGTCGATTGCTACTGCGGCGAGGAAGAT
Organism: Halobacteria archaeon AArc-dxtr1; assembly: GCA_025517425.1. NCBI lineage: Archaea > Methanobacteriati > Methanobacteriota > Halobacteria > Halobacteria archaeon AArc-dxtr1. Next base: position 80,009 of record JAOPJY010000005.1, read on the forward strand.
GATGCCAAGGAGTTCGACCCAGCGGGTTTTGATGGAGCTCCAGACTTTTGATCGCAAGCTGTCGGAGCTGTCACCATCCATTCTTATCTACATCAGTTCCTTCTGTCGACGATATAATTTTCGAAGTAGTAACTCGATCACGTTGAATAGATTTCGTTTGGGTGCTGGATAGTTGAGTTTGTGCTTAAGAATTGTATCTTTTCTGGAGGTCGCTGTATTTATAATATATGTAAATCTTCATAACGTCGTGATTCAAGAACGCGAAATCCCTTAGTAGGTACGTCAATCCCTCGACAGAGTCTATTGTTCCCTCAAGGGGTGAGGGGTTCGCCGTATCGGCGAATCTCCAAAAATTGATGAGAAAACATGGCGACTAGAGATATCTACGAAACGAGCTTCGACGAGGACGTACAGACGAACTCCAGCACGAACTCATGTCCCGAGTGCGATGGCTGGATCACTACCAACTCGGTCGAAACCAGCTGTGTGGACTGTGGACTCGTTATTGACGAACAACGAATCGATCACGGCCCTGAATGGAGAACTCACGATCAGGACCAGCGAAAGCGGACGGGTGCTCCACTTACAGCAGCACGTCATGACCGAGGACTTTCGACCGAGATCGGTCGCTGGAAAGATGCGAACGGGAACAAACTCTCCGGACGAAAGCGCCAGCGGCTATCCCGAATGCGGCGTGAACAGACTCGTAGTCGCTTCCAGTCGAAAGCCGAGCGAAACCTCGCACACGGCCTGGGTGAGGTCCGAAGAATCGCGAGCGTCCTCGAGCTCTCAGATTCGGTTCGTGACCAGGCGTGTCAACTGTTCCGGAGCGCTCAAACCGAAGACCTGCTACGAGGCCGATCGATCGAGGCGATAGCGGCAGCAAGCGTCTACGGGGCCTGTCGATGTAACGGCCACTCACGGCTACTCGACGACCTCGTCGACGCGGCACGCGTTGAACAATCAAGAGTCACGAATGCCTATAAGACGTTGAATACAGAACTCGGACTGCCGACCCAGCCTGTTCGCCCCAGCGAATTTATCCCTCGTCTCGCGTCAGAACTCGATGTTCCAGCGTACCTCCGACAGCGAGCTTGGAGGTTGGCTGAACAGTCGGAATCGACAGGAGTAGCGTCGGGGGTCAAACCATCAGGATTCGCAGCCGCCTGTCTGTACAAGGCGGGTCGTGAAGAGGGATGGTGGCTGACGCAAGCGGAAGTGGCGGAGGTGGCGAGCGTCACTGCAACGACCATCCGGTCGCATCAAGATACGCTGAAGGAATTGGCTGTCTGAAGACGCGATCTACGAGTTTTCTGCCGATTCAAGTTCGGCGTTGATCGCCGAGATTTAAATACAGAGACGAAGGAAGATGTTGCCAGACGACTTTATGAATGGACGACAATCTGATTTTGAGGAACTACGACCCCTTGGCGAAGCGAACCACGTTCCCGACAACCAGCTTTCTGGACGAGGCAACACAGGACAAGGAGAGGGAATGCGAAGGGAAAGGCTCGAATCGTATCCAAATCGAACGGGATCGACACAGAGCGAGTGTTCCTCATGTGGCGCTTCGATTTCTGCTAACCGCACCAAGTGTCGGTTCTGCCTCTCAAATCATCTCGATGAAACCAGTGATGAGAGTACCACCTCGGATACTGAGTGGACACTACTTCATGTCGTCTATCTCCTCGTCGAGGCCTCGACGTTCTACGCCGCCGTCGCGAAAGGTGCTGCTGCAGCCACGCTCCTCACGAAGGTTGACAGGGACTCTGCGGTCGGCGACTGCCAGCTAATCTATGACCTCGATACAGAGCCCGCTGCACAACTGACCGACAAGTGGCCCTCGCTGCCCGAAGCAGTTCGAGTCACCTCCGAAAGCGGTGAACAGCTACTCACAGTCGCTCGTGAGCGGACGGGACAGACAGATTCGACGCAGTCATGGAGTGAGGGAGCGCACTCTACGTTTCTCTACGATGAGGGAGGGTACGACGTTCGCAACGAAGATCGGCTTACAACCCTACTGGAGAGTGCCGAAAACGATTTCTGGTTGGTGCCAGCCATTGCACTCCAGCGCGCCGTTACCGACGAGCATTCGGAGGATCGTCAACCCAGCGTTCCCTCGAAAACACGTCTTGAGTGTCGCAAGTGCGATCGGAACACTGTGCATCAGTTCCAGGAATTCGAGTCTATCCCAGATGACGAGTGGTCTGGCCAGCCGATGTGGAATTGCCAAGTGTGTCAGTCACCTCGTCACGGACCGGAACCCCAATAGATGATCGGCTGAGCAGTATCTTAACCAACGTAGAATGTAGATGCCAGGAGTTGTTGGTTAACACTTGTTGCGTACGAACGTACCGATGGCCAGTACACGGTCCACTACTCTCACTGGGGCGCAGCAAACTTCAAACTGAAGCACCGTATCACGGCCGATACCCCGTTGGTGATGAGGACACCGACTCGAAGTGGCCGAAACAGCTCCTAATGAGTCTACATCCAAGATGGCGAAACCGGACCACGCATAGAGCTATCTGGTTTCTTGAAATTCTCAGCACCTAAGACAGCCTGTACACCGAATACCCAGAATCCAGTCATCCCCGGGAGTTCAGAGCGGGAGTGCTGTCGAACAGAGATAGAGGTTACAGCTCTTCTCCGCTACCGAACACACTCCCATCGTCTATATCAGCGGGAGCACTACTAGAAGGCGCGTTCTGGGCGTCATCGTACGCCTCCCGCCAGAGTTGGTCAGCCTTCAAATTCTCAGCGTCGTGCTCCGTGTGCCGCTCTCGAATCTTCGTCAGCACTGGTGTGTTGACCGCATCCCCCGAAATGACTGCTTGGCCCTTGGTCAAGCCAGGGAGCTCATCGAGCACCGCTGCGCCGGCGCCCTCAACGGAATCGCGGATTGCTTGCTGATCGTTCGGATTTTTGATCTGCATCGTGATTTGGGTACCGCATTGTGAGAGGACGGTTTGGTCGAGTTTTGACGGGCGCTGAGTAATCAGTCCGGTCCCGATCCCGAACTTCCGACCCTCACTGTTCACCTGTCGTATGATCGACAAGGCCTGTGAGTCTCCATCGGGAGCGAAGCGGTGTGCTTCCTCGAATAGCGTGAATACAGGGTGTTCGATCGGTGTCCGAACGTCGTCTGGGTCACCGACCACGACCGCCTCGCGCCCCTCGTAGAGTTTCCGGAGCAGGACGGCGGCCATCACCTGCTGGTCGCGGCGGGAGAGCCCGTCCATCCGAAGGACGGTCACTTGACCAGGGTTGACGAGCGCGTCAAGGTCGAGTCGGTCGTACGCATCGAAGAAGTCCGACTGCTGGAGGTTACGATTGATTCGCCATTTCAGACCGGACGCCTCTCCGTCCGGATGGTTGCGGTGGCAAGCCTGTTCGAGGTCGTTCACAGTAAACGCGTCCTCGCTCCGAAGATCGTCGTAGGCGTCACTCAACACCGACGACATCCGTTCGGTTGGGTCAAGGATCGAGCGTAAGTCAGCGTAGGTCAGGTCAGCCAACTTCACCGAGAGCTGGTCGGGCTTTCGGATCTCGGCCGATGGCCGGTATCCATCCGCGCCCTCGAAAGCGGGATGGTCGCACATCTGGTCCAGACTGTCGTACTCGCCGTGAGGGTCGAATACCAGAACCGAAGCGCGTGTGGCAGGCTTGAGCATCTCCTCGAGGAGTACGCTGGCAGTGTAGGACTTTCCGCTGCCCGTCGAAGCAAGGATAGCGAGATGTGTCGCCGCCACCTCATTGACCGGTAGCTCGACAGTCACCTTTTCATCAGCCCGGTTCAGCAGCCGACCCATCCACGCCATGCCTGGGTCGGGATCGTCTTCCTCACGGAATCCGGGTGGTGTGACGTTGGGGATGACCACCTCCAGCATCTCGCCGGGGGCACGGTAAAGTCGCGTGCCGGTATCAGGTAATTTCCGTGGATTCCGAAACGACTCAAAGCCTGGGTCGTAGTAGCCGATTACCTCTGCCGTGATGCAGTAGAGTTCTCCACCATCCGCCTCGGCACCCAGCGCCGTTGCCACCCGTCCAGCATCCACGTCCGGGTCCGTCATGAATGACGCTGGGAGCCCTGCTTCCCGTTCGCGGTCACTCACTCGTGCCAAGACCACTTCGTCACTATTACCTCCGGTGGACTGGCTGTACGCCACGAACTCGCCGGTCGACACCGCCTGTCCGTCCGGCGCTGCAAACACGAACTCGCCGACTTCGTCTCCCGGTTCGATGACAGTCCCGACAACGGGCTCAGCTGCCAGCTCAGCTGCATCCACGACCGTCGTCCTGTCACCACTCATTGGAGTACCCCCCGGTTTACATTGGCCTGATGGGCGACCTTCCGTTCGATTACATCCAGAAGATCGTCGTACCCCTCAGTCGTCTCGTGCAGTCGTTCAGCAATCGCACCAACGAGCTCGGCTCCGAATGTCCCGGCGACCTCAATCAGCCGGGGATAGTAGGCCAGCGAGAGGTCACCATCGACGAAGTGGAACATGCGAAAGGTGGCTTCGGGACACTGGTAGACGGTCGTACCGTGGCCAATTGCGAATGTCGGGATCGAGTGGTCCGGCGTTTCAATTCGGTCACCATCGCTCGAGTCGCCGGTAGCAGTAGCAGTACCGAGGAGCGCAATGCCGATGAGGGTCGTCGGTTCGTCGACAAGACTCGGTCGGAACTGGTCAGTAGCGCCATCAGCACCGAGCGTCGGGCCCAGACCACCCATTCCGGGGTCGATCACCTGCGTGCCGTGGACAACGCCGATCGCCACTTCTTCGGCATCACGTCGACCCATCGGCATCACGACCGGCTGGCCGAATCCGTAGTCGGTGACGTCCGGTGGATCGTCGGCGTCGCGGTCAGTCAGGATTGTCGCAGTGTAGTCAATAGTCGACTGCGATTGAGCGATACTTCCAAGAGCCTTCGCGTCGGGGAACGTGGTTCGAATGGTCATCGTAGTGTTGTGTAGGGTATCGTATTTGTTTGTTCGTGGGAGGGTCGCCTAGCTGAGGTTATTCCGATCATCGGCGACGACGCTTGCTCCGATCTTTGGGGTTCCACTCGATCGGAACCTCAGTATCTTCGCCTAGCCGGAAGAGCATCCGAATCAGGCGATCCCGGTCGCTTCCGGTCAGGACGGCCTCGCCGTCGGCCACCTGTATCGCCTCGGGGTAGCCCTGGCCAACCGCGGCTTCCGCCTGGACGGCTTGAAAGGCGTACTCGAACATGGAATTGCCCGGCCGTCCGGCCGGCGCGTCCGTCTCACAGAGCCACTGTGGGACTTCGAGGCGGTCCAAGCTCTCACCCTCGCCGAAGTCCGCGTATGCAAACCGGAGGCGATCGCCGAAGGCGTACTCTTCGCCGTGGTAAGTGGTTCGCAACTTCTGGAGCGAACGGTCCCGCTGGCTCTCAAAGAGTGCGGTTCGACTGCCCCATGTGTCGAGCATGGGGGCGAAGATGGCGGCATCGCGCGGTAGCCCCGTGTCGCCGAGTCCTGTAGGGCGGAGTTTTTGCACTAAGTCGGCCACGTCCGACGACTGTGAGCCGGCAATGTACCCGACGACAGGAACCTCGTTGGCGCGACTCGTGGCGAGCAGAGCCGCCATCGAATCGAGATACCGCTGGCGGGTCTCGTCGTCGAACAGGTTGGCGAACGACACCGTTAACGACCCGTCGTAGATGACGACCGGCGGTGGGTCGTGCTCCGCGTACTCCTCAATCAGTCCACACACAGTCTCAGTCTCACGTTCGTACCGGGCGTGCTGGACCTGGCTCTCGTCGACGTAGGTGTACGACCCGTCCTCGGGACCGACAACGACCTCCGTCGGTGGGAGCACTGCCGATTTAGTGTCGAGAGCATACTGCCCATCGGTGGTATGGTGGTTCACGTAGGAAGCAACCTGCACGAGGCCGACGGGTACGTTCAATTCGGTTGTCGGCTCGAGTTCCGATCCATCGACCGCAATGGTCGGCAGGCCGTCGAGGACATCGCTCGCCCACCGCCCGGCACTCTCGTGGGAGGTCCATTCGGTCGCGGGCGGGAACGAGACGGTTAACTCCTCCAGCCCATCGAACTCGGCGGTCGGAAGCGCGTCGGCATACGTTCCCGTGACGGCATCGCGGACCTCCGTAGCGGTCGACGATGCTAGTTCTTCGAGGAGCGCCTCACGATAGACGGCGGCCAGCGACCGGTCACTCGAAGTGAAGTCCGCGAGGTCGTCGCGGAGTCGTTCCAGCTGCTCGCTCACTGTGTGGGGATTCTGGAGCATCTCAGTCCTCCCCCACCTCCGATTTTGGTGAAGGCGATCTCCCAGCGTCCGCGTGAGCGTCGGACACGACGAGAGACTCGCGGTCGGGCTTTTCGAGG